>JAKFUN010000050.1 GCA_021732675.1 Phycisphaerales bacterium | reverse complement strand
CGTACGAAAGCGTCCCAAGATTCCAGGCTGGAAACCCCTCGCGCCTCACCCCGTGAGGGTCGTCCTGAGCCCGAAACCAGTCGCGGGGCACATCGCCCGGGTTGGTATCCCGTTCCTCAAAATCGAAGACTCTTACTACCCGCCCCGACGCCGCCGGCCGGTTGACCGCCGGCTCTGGAGGGTTCGACACCGACTCTGGCGTCACGCTGATCGTCTGCCCCCCGGCCATTCCCGGGTTCATCGCAAGACACAGCGCCACCAGGGCGGCCATCGCCACCCCTTGCAGCCTCCGTGCGACTCCGCCCCGCGTGCGAGCACCAGCATTCATGCCCTAGATATCGGCCCATCGCCCCGGGGGGCTCAAGCCGGCATAGGCACCCCAAAACGAAAACGGCGGCACCGTTTCACCGGTGCCGCCGCGAGAAATCACTTCACACATGCGGGCCCCAGCCCCGCATCCCGCTCAGCCTCGCGGCCAAGCACCAGGCTCAACTTACGGCTCAACGTAGTTGACCTGCTCGTCGTTACGCACCAGGCGAGTCTGATCGCTGGTGGTCTCGGTCTGGATAACCAGTTCGCCCGACTTGGTGCCGGTCGCGACGATGTCAAAGGTGAGCGTCTGACCGACGGCGAGGGTGCCGATCTTCCATTCGACCTTCTGACCGTTCACCGCGGCGGCGCTGGCCGAGGTCGACGACTTGAACTGCAACCCAGCGTCAAGGGTCGCGACGAGCTTGACGTTGGTCAGGTTGATCTGGCCCTGGTTCTTGACGGTGTAGCGGAAGACGTGGTTGTTGCCGATCTGCACGACGCCGGTGTCGTCGGCGATGCCGGTGCCGATATCGGGCACGCCCTCGGTGGAGGTGGTGCACTGATCCGAGGCCTGCGGGGAACAGTCGCAGATCGCGACCGCCGAAGCGCTGATCGAGCCTGCCACGCCGCTCTTGACCACCATGGTGAGGGTCTTGCTGGCGTTGGGAGCCAGGGAGCCGATCTTCCAGGTCACGCCGCCACCGGAGGTGGCACCGTTGTTATCCGCGGAGACCAAGGTGGTCGTCGCGGGAATCGGAGCCGAGATCGTCGGATCGCACGCCGCGTCACCCTTGTTGGTGACCGTGAACTTGAAGGTCAGGTTGCGACCCTGGAGGGTCTTGCCCGGGCACTCGGCCTTGATCGCCAGCACCGGCTGACGGATCGTGGTGCAGGCCTGGTTGCCGGAAGCGGTCAGGCCGCCATCAGCAGCCCCGGTGACGGTCCCGCACTGCTGGGCGCCGGCCTTGGCGGCCTTGCCACAGACATCGAAGGTCTTCGACTGGCCCGCAGCCAGATCACCCGCGCTCAGCGTGATCGCGCCCGTCTTGCCGTCGGTGGTCGTCCAGCCAGCGGGGAGGGTGTAGGTCGCCTTGGCGTTCTTGGCGATGCCCGTGCCGGTGTTGGTGATCGTCACCTTGGCGCACACCTGCTGGCAGGTGGTGGCCTCGGGGGTCTGGGCGAGTTCGACCTTCAGGGCCGGCTGAACCACCACAACCTGCTGGCACAGCGTCTGGGCCCAGGTCACGTTGGCGCAGCTGCCGACCGTACCGGTCTGAGCAGCCTTCGCGGTGACCGTGACAGTCTTGGACTGACCCGCCGCCAGGTCGCCCAGGTTCCAGGTGAGGGTCGGGGCCGCACCGACAAACGCCGGGTTGCTCGACACCACGTTGAGCTTGGGCTCGCACTCATCACGCAGGACGACGTTCGACACGGCGTTCTGGGTGAGGTTGGTGACCTTGAAAATGTAATCGAAGTTCTGACCCGCAACCACTTCGGCGGGCATCATCCGCTCCACCAAGATGGTCGAGCTGGCCGCGGCCCCGGTGGGCAGATACATCATGGTCCGGGCCCAGCCGTCGCCGGCGATGGCCGCGGGGCGAGCCGCAGGGGCGGGAGCGGGAGTCGCGGGCTTCTCAGCCGGCTTAGCCACAACCTTAGGGGCGGGCGCCTCGGTCACAGCCGCCGCCGGCTCCGAAGTGCCGCGACGATCACCCCAGAATCCGGGGGTGGTCTTACCTTGGGAGACCGTTCCCGAATCGGAGCTTTGACAACCCACCATGCCGGCTGCGAGCAGCAGGCTCGCCACGAGAATCTGACCATGCTTCATACGACCATCCTCCTTCTACCTCAAAAAATACAAAAACATCAGTACGGCGCGTGCAGAAAGCCTGCACGGCCTATGGGACCTGATCTTAGCACTCAAACTTGATTTTGTGAAGAAATCTGACCCGACCGACACCAAGTTCCGGATCGAGAGGTCGTCTTCGGCAGCTCCTGCGCCCGGCCCATACTTCAAGCACTGGTGCTTTCACTGGATGTTCTTGCCCACAGCACAGAGCTTCGCCCCCTGCTCGATGGCGTCCACGGGGGAGCGTGCATATCCGTCAGCACCAATCTGCTTCCAGACCTGGCCCACGTCCATCGCCCCACCACCCACGAGCACCCGCAAGTTGGGGTTGCCGGTCTGTCGCAGAAGCGATATTGCGTCCGCCAACATCTGCAACTGGCTGTGCATCGTCGCCGAGATGGCCACCAGATCTGCCTGGAAGTCCCCGGCCGCGGTGGCCAGGTCCTCATTGGGCACATTGGGGCCCAGATAGACCACTCGCCAACCCTCGAGCTCGAAGGTGTCCGAGATCATTCTCAGCCCGATCTCGTGGGTGTTCCCCTGCACGCACGCCGCGACCAAAGTCCGGCCCACGCTCGGCTTGCGCGGCTGCTGGAGCATGATCTGCGACATCGCCATCAGCGTCGTCGCCGTCCCGAAGTGCTCTTCGGCGACAGAGAGCTCGTTCAGGTGCCACATCCGTCCCATCTCATGCATCACCGGCAAAATCACATGGCAATAAAGCTCTTGCAACGGAACACCCGGGGTCGCCTCTGTCAGTAGCTTGCACGCTGCGTGCCGATCCCCTTCGAGGATGGTCATGAGGTATCGGGCCGCCAGTTCGCCGTGGGGCGACCGAACCATCAGAACCGGGGGAGGCGCCTGGGGCGCGGTCTGCAGAGTTTCCAGAGCTTGTTCCAGATAAAAACCGACCAGGTCCCGGTCCTCTTGGGCCATGTCGGTCTCAATCACTTCTCGCATGGCTAAGAGGCTGATGCGGATGTCATCCTGCGGCACCCCCCGCGCCGCGAACGCCGCCTTCGTCCAAGCTACCTGCGCACAAAAGAGCTTCGGGGCCGCGACCGAAATCGCCTCGGCCACGTCGCGCCACCTCGACACGAACGAGTCTCGCCATTTGTCGTGGGGGGCGGGGTGAAAGCGCTGCGCGATCTCCGGGTGACGGCGCAGCATGACTTCCGCGGACCGCTCGGCCAGCCGCGACAGCTGCGTGCGGATGAACTCGGCCGCCAACTGCTCGGAAAGGATGTCGCCTTCTGCGTCACTCATAAATAAACAAAGCGTTCGATTCGATCCAAGCCAACCTTCGCCGTCCCCCTCTTCGGCTCCTGGCACCGACCCGATGTCGGTTCCAAGAACAAAAGTCACCAAAACCTCCAGACTCTATTTTGGCGTCGTGGGTGTGGGGCCGGGCGTGGTGGCGCCGGGCTGAGGTCTCCCCGCCGGGGCACCCGATTTAAGGTCCCAAGCAAAGACTCCCGGGCTGAAAAATTTGCCCGAAGCATCGCCGGGAAGATCCTGATGACGCACGAAATCCCCGTCGATGCTCGTGCGCTGCATGCTCCCCGCGCTGGCCTCAACCTCCTCGCGCACGATCGCGCTGGGTGGCGGCGTGCTCGGATTTCCCCACGCCAGCACCTCGATCGCTTCGCCACTTGGCGACAACAGCCCCACCCAGTCTCCGGTGTTGCTGAACGAGTTGAACTTCGAGTCGTTGCGAATGGTGAATACAAAGGCGTCACCCATGGCGGGGTTGGTCGCAGATGGTGCCCGGGCAGAATCCCCCACCGGGCCAGAAAACTTCTGCTTGAGCCCATTGAACACCACCACCCGCTCCCCCGGCTTGAGCGTGAGCTCCGGGAAGACAAACTTCACCGAACCGCGTCCTTGGCCTGCCTCCTTGCCCCCCTCTTTAGGCGGAGCATCCCCGTTCTTGGCCCCCGGCTTGGCGCTGCCGGGTTCACTCCCTTTGGCAGGGGGCTGAGCCGCCTCGGCTGGGCGCTTGCCCGGCCAGCCCGAAGAATCCGACAGCACGTACCCCTTGAGCTGGATCGGCTTGTCGTGCGGGTTGATCAGCTCGACAAACTCGTCCCCCACCGCGTCGCGGGTGCCGTCCCCATTCGCGTCCCCCTTCGGGCCAGAGGGCACGTTGAAGAGCACCTCGGTGATAAGCGGATGCGGAAAGGGGACCGCGTGAGCGGGCACCGAAGGGGTGGCTTGCGCAGGCGGACTCCCTTGGCCCAATGCCGGGCCCGCCGTCAAAATCAAGATCCCTACCGCCAGTGGACCAAGAAAGTTCGTGTTCATTCTAAACGCTCCGGACGGGCTTGCACGCAACTCACGCACCTTGGTCATCATACCGGAATCTGCATCCAGAGTGGGCGAGGCAACGCTCCGAGATGAAGCTCGGGCTTCGCCAGCCGGAGGCCCGTGCCGAGACTCCGCCCTGGACCTCCCGGACGATGGTCAGCCCGAGCACCGCCTCGCGCCCCTCCCTCCTCCTCTGACGTCACCAGACTGCGGCCCCTCCAACTTCCTAGGTTCCTCCCGCACTACCCTAACGCTCATGGCACACGATCCCATTACGACCAACGTCCTCTCGCTCCTCCATCGGCGCGACCCCGAGATTGGCACGCTCATCTCCAAAGAGGCTACGCGCCAGGCCACCACCATCGAGCTCATCGCAAGCGAGAACCACGTTTCTTCGTCCGTGATGCACGCCATGGGCACCTGCCTCACCAACAAATACGCCGAGGGGTACCCCGGCGCCCGCTATTACGGGGGCTGTGTTTTTCACGACCAGATCGAGACCATCGCCCGCGAGCGTGCGTGCCGCATGTTCGGCGCCAAGTTCTCCAATGTGCAGCCCCACAGCGGGGCCCAGGCCAACCAGGCCGTCTTCCAGGCACTCATGGAACCCGGCGACACCTTTTGCTCACTCCTCCTGAAGGACGGCGGGCACCTCTCGCACGGCATGAAGCTCAACTTCTCCGGGCGATTCTTTAAGCCCGTCCACTACCCCCTCCACTACGCCAAGGACCACCCAGACTTTGAACGCATCGACTACGACGCCGTCCGGCGCGTCTGCATCGAGCACAAGCCCAAGCTGCTCCTCTGCGGCTACTCCGCCTACCCCCGCACCATCGACTTCGCCAAGTTCCGCGCCGTCGCTGACGAAGTCGGGGCCCTGCTCATCGCCGACGTCGCCCACATCGCCGGGCTCATCGTCGGCGGGGCCCACCCTTCGCCCTTCCCCCACGCCCACGTCGTCACGACGACCACGCACAAAACCCTGCGCGGGCCGCGCGGCGGGCTCATCCTCACCAACGACGAAGAGCTCGCCAAAAAGATCGACAAAGCCGTCTTCCCCGGTGCCCAGGGCGGCCCCCTCATGCACGTCATCGCCGCCAAGGCCGTCGCCTTCGGCGAAGCCCTGCGCCCGGATTTCCGCGACTACAGCGCCCAGGTCGTCAAAAACGCCAAAGCCCTGGCCGCGGCCCTCACCAATCTCAAATACCGCATCACCACCGGCGGGACCGACAACCACCTGATGCTGGTTGACCTTCGCGGGCGCAGCGCCGATCTCACCGGTGCCGACGCCGAAAAGTGGCTCGAGCAGGCCGGGATCATCTGCAACAAAAACGGCATCCCCGACGACCCGCGCCCGCCGAAGTTCACCAGCGGCATCCGTCTGGGCACTCCCGCCACCACCACCCGCGGCTTCAAGGAAGCCCACATGGAGAGGATCGCCGCGTGGATCGACCGCGCCCTCTCCGCCGGGCTGGCTGGGCCGGAAGCCCTGGCGCGGGAAGCCGCGTTGGTCCGCGAAGAAGTGGCGTCGTGCTGCGAAGAGTTCCCCTTGCCCGCCTGAGCCAGTTCGCCCCTTGCTCATGTCGCCCTTTCGCCGTAGGCTACGTCCAATGCCTGCGGGCGGCACAATCGGTCCGGAAGGGAACGGGGACGGTCACGGCCTCGCCGGGGCCCTCGTCCCCACGCTCCGCCGAATCACCGACGGACGCCTCGGCCCGGTCGAGTGGTTTCACAGCACCCACCAAAGAGGCGGAGCGGCTACCGGCTTCTCCACCTGGACGTGGGATTCTCAGCCCCCCATCCCCGTGCTCGTCAAACTCCCGGTGGGCCCGGCCGAGCATCGCTGGACCACCGCGCTGGGAGCGTGCGAGCCGGCGATGTGGCAGACCAGAGCCTCCTGGCACTCCCCCACCCCTCGGGTTTTGGCGTCGGGCCGAACTCTGGGCGAGTATGACCTCGGCTGGCTGATCATCGAGCGTCTGACCGGCCCGGGACTGCACAAAGAGGTCTGCGAGTCATCGCTCACCGCCCTGCTGCGCGCCACCGCCGACTTCCAGGCCAGCGCCATCAAGGCCCTCCCCGTCGCGGAACGCCCCCAAAGCCCGGATTGGGACAAGGCCATGGCCAAGTCCCGCGAGATCGCCCGCGCGGGCGGGGTAGCAGAAGGCCAACGCTGGAATGAGGCGATCCATCAGGTGCAGCGCGCCCTGCCCACGCTGCAACGGCGCTGGGAAGCACGAACCATCAACGCCTGGTGCCATGGGGATATTCACCCCGGCAACGCCATGTGGCGGCATCACGACGGAGGCGAACCCGCCTGCGTGCTGATCGACCTCGCCCTGGTTCATAGCGGTCACTGGCTGGAAGACGCGCTCTACCTGGAACGCCAGTTCTGGGGCTGCGAGAAAGTGGTCGGCCAGCTCAAGCCGGTGCCGATGCTCGCCAAGTTGCGTCGCGAACGGGGGTTGCCGGCGGACGACCATTACGGCGAACTCGCGATGATCCGGCGGGTGCTGATGGCCGCGTGTGGGCCGGTGCTTGTTGCCAGGGAAGGGAGCGTCCAGTATTTACACGCGGCACTCGGTATGATCGAACGGTACCTCCCCCAGGTCATTCGTTAGCCGGGGGATCGGTTTGGGTTTTGATAGGAAGATCCGCGTGTGAAAGAGGCGTGTTTTGGCAACCCCGAAGGATTGTGTTTTCGGGCTTGCTTCCGGGGGGTGAGGCGTCCACCATTAGGGAGCGGCATTGGGCCGCGGTGCAGAACGCTCAACAGAACCTTAACCTGGAAGGGGAACCCGTGGAAACTTTCGAGAAGCTCAAGAAGCTGATCATCGAGGCGGAAGAAGACATCAAGAAGGCCGAAGGCGGGAACAAGGCTGCGGGCACGCGGGCCCGGCAGACCATGCAGGACATCAAAAACGCGGCCCAGGAAGTCCGCGAAAAGATTCTGGAGCTGCGGAATGCAGGCGAGCCAAACAAGTAGTGATCAGTCCGTCGAAACCGGCGACAGCGAAGCCGGCAAGACGCTGCTGTTCGACATCTCGGGGATCGATCTCGCCGCCACCGCGGCGGATCGCGCCCAAATCGAGAGCATCAACCCGCATCGCGGGGTCATGCAACTTTTGGACAAAGTCATCTGGGCCACCCCGGATTACACCCTCGCGCTGGCCCAAAAGCAGATTCGTGGTGACGAGTTCTGGGCCCAAGGGCACTTCCCCGGCAAACCCGTCTTCCCGGGCGTCCTGATGGTCGAGACCGGGGCCCAACTCGCGTGCTTTGCCTTTATCTCCCGCCGCCCGGTGCCGGGAATTTCCTACTTCCTGCGCATCGAACACGCATCGTTTCGGTCGATGGTCGTGCCGGGGGACACCCTGCTGGTGCTGTGCAAAGTGATCAAGGCCCAGCGCCGGCGCTTCGTCACCGACATCCAGGGCGTGGTGGGCGACCGGATCGCCTTCGACGGGCGCATCAGCGGAATGTTCGTCGAGGGCGGGGTCCTTTGAACGGGTGCGGCCCGCTCGTCTTTCAGCCGATCCTGATGACCAAAGTGTGGGGAGGCGACTCGCTCTCTCGCTTCGGGAAGGCGGTGCCGCGCGGCTCCACCATCGGCGAATCCTGGGAGGTCGCCGACCTTGCCTCCACAGCCATCAGCGGCGCCGGGGGCGGGGCCCAGCGCTCAGTCATCTCCAATGCCCCGCTCAAGGGCCAAACCCTCCATGACGCCATGCTCCGCTGGCCCAACGACATGCTGGGGCCGCGACACTCGGCAGCCAAGACCTTCCCACTGCTGGTGAAGTTCATCGACGCCAAGCAGAACCTCTCTGTGCAAGTCCACCCCAGCCCGGCCTACGCCCGCGCGCACCCAGACGCGCACCTCAAGACCGAGGCCTGGTTCATCATGGACGCCGCCCCCGGCAGTGTGATCTACAAAGGCGTCAAGCAGGGCGTGACACGCGACCTCTTCCAGCGGGCGATTTCCGCGGGCAAGGTCGCCGAGTGCCTGGTCTCGGTCCCCGCGCGGGTTGGCGAGTGCCACAACCTGCCCAGCGGCACCTGCCACGCGCTGGGCGCCGGGGTGCTGGTCGCCGAGATACAAACCCCCAGCGACACCACGTATCGTGTCTTTGACTGGGGACGCCCGGGCCGCGAGTTGCACGTCGCCCAAGCCTTGGACTGCATCCACTGGGGCAAGGCCCCGGAGGCTCTGCCCCTGGCGAACCCATCCGGCGGATTCGGCGCCACCCTCACGACCGACTATTTTGCACTGCGCCACCTGACCCTCGCCAACGCCGGGCGTCAGCGCGTCCCGGGCGACGCGGCCTGCACGATTCTCATGGTCCTCGTCGGCGGGGGTTCCCTGCAAGGCGAAGGTGGCGCTTACCCCGCGATGACGCTGAAGGCCGGCATGACCGTGCTGGTGCCCGCGAATCTCACGGAATCGACCACGATCATCGGGCAGGACATGGGCGGTATGGAGTGCCTGATAGCCCAGTTGCCGTGACGGTGCTCATCGCCCCCGCGCCGGGTTGGTAAATGCCTCGCTGATCTCGCTTCGTAGCGATTCCACGCTCGCCCGGTTCAGCATCGGAAACGCCCAGGTGCGATCGTGGACGATCGTCGCAAGCTCGCGAGCAGCGCCCAGGCGGGTTGCCTCTGCCTTGAGGCCCGCCAGCTCGGCCGCGTGCGAACTCCGCATCGTTTCCAGCAACCCCAGCAGTCGCTCATAGGCCACCCGTCGCGCTGGCGACCGGCGGGGCAGCGATGCGATCTCTTGGACCAATCTGCGTTTTTCAACCAGCAAGGCGGCATCGCCCACCAGCCCGGGATCATGCCTCGCATGCGCAGAGACCCATCGCGCCGCGCGGATCTCTTCCGGAGTCGGCGCTTCGATCCCCGGGAAAGCGACGAGCCTGGTGGCGCTGGCTGCGACCGCGGGCGCGAGCACCACCTCCGCCCCCAGCCAGCCCATGGCCCACGCCACCATCACCTGGTCGTACTGCTCGCCTCCCAGCCCATGCACGAACATGTCGCAGGCCGCCATTCGTAGCAGCAACGTCATGAACAAAGCCTTGGGCGCGAGCACACCATCAGTCGGCAGGCTTCCCGCGAAGACTCGACGGCGCAGGCCACCGGGCGAAATGCTCCAAAGGGGCAGTTCACCCCGGGCATCCAGCGGTCGCACGCCCGCCTGGGGGTGAGCCATGGCCCCGGCGTTGTAGGCCTGGCAACATCGGGCCGGCTCGCGCAACATGCGCTCCACCAGGGCCGCGAAGAGCGATGTTTGCGCGAGCGTCAAGGCGCTCATGCGTTGGACGCCGCGCCCGCTCTCGCCGGCAAGCGCGAACGCCGCGTTGCCGAACTGGGCCGCGGCGCTGGGGGCGTGTTGGGCCTGGTCAAGCGCCACGGCGATCTGGTCGAGCCCTGCCTGCACCCCCGGGGTGTAGGCGTCACTCGGGGCGGGGGTCGCTTGGAGGGCCTTCACGATGCCCAGGGCCAACTCTTCTTCCCTCGCCGGGCCGCCCGACACGTCCCACACGCGCCGCACCAGCCCGCCCGTCGCACTTTGCGCGGGGTAGGCGATTCGCCAGGGCTGGTTTGCGTCCTGATCGACATCGACCCACGCGAGATGCACGCCGGGCTCAACCCGCCGCGCCCCGTCAATCGCCAGCAGCTTCGCCAGTACGCCCGCGTGCCAGAACTCCACCTGGTGCCCGCTCATCAAGATCGGGCGATCGGTCGGAAGACCAAGCTCGCGCCGAGTCTCAAGGTTCGTCGATCCGATCGCCGGGGCGGGCGCCGTTCGAAGCCCGCGCAGCCACTCCGGCGGCTGTGGCCGCAGCGTCAGACTCTCACGAATCGGGCCAGGAGAGGCCATGCGTTACGACGATAGCCTTCGCTATTCGCACCCGCACCCGCGCCCGGTGAGTCCCGCGGTAGCGCCCGCGGGCAACTTGTCCGCCCGGCGGCAAAGCTCGCGATGCAGCACCTTGCGATAGTGCCTGAGGCGCACCTCGGCGTTGTCGAGGGCGGCCCCAAAGGTGCGATTGGGATCGTTATAGATCAGTCTGACCGGCAGCTCCTTGACGCGCAGGCCCGCGCTGGCCGCCTGGGCCCAGAACTGCATCGGGAAGGCGTACCCGCGCACCGTCGGTCGCAGTTTTTTGAGCGACGCCACCCGGTAGGCCTTGAACCCGCAGAACGAGTCGGTGAGCAGGGTTCCCAGGGGCTTGCTCAGTCGGCAGTTCAGCTCGGCAGTGATGGTCTGGTTGATCTGGCGACGATCCGCAGGGGGGCGATCCTGCCCTTCGCTGGCGAGCTTGTAGCGCGTGCCGGAAATGACATCGTGGGTGTCTTTGGCGGCGGCCTCGAGAAAGGCGGGGATGGCCGCCGGCTCGTGCTGCTCGTCGCAGTCCATCGTGATAAGCCAGTCGAACTTCTCGTGAATGGCGAAGTTGAAGGCATCGCGCATCGACGAGCCATACCCGCGGTTTTTGGCGTGGCGAACGACATCGATGGGGTAGTCAAGCAGCAGCTTGGCCGTGGCATCAGTCGAGCCGTCATCAATCACCAGCACATCGGGGTGCTCTGCCAAGACTCGCTTCATCACGCCCGGGACGTACTTGGCTTCATTAAAAACGGGAATCGCGACAAGGGTCCGCATGAGAGCTCCGGTGTGGCAGATCCAAACACCAAACTGCGCGTCCTCAGTACGTTCGCTCGCCGTACTGAGTTCGGATGCTGTCAGCGCTTGGTTGGTGACATTGGTGAGGGCGTTTTAGGACTGGGCTGGCTCGCGCCCGGAGGGGGAACATCCGGGCCTACACGGGGCGCCGGTCCGGCGGCAGATTCGCGCCGCGAGCGTTCCAGGCTCGTAAACGCCGCGAAGCCGAAGGGCATGCCCTGGGATTCTTCTCCGTCTTCGTCCCTCCCCCCATTCTGAGCCTTGGACTGCGCTTCGGCCTGGGCCTTGATCTCATCCATCAGCGTGGCGCTCAGCGAGTGAATCGCGCGGATCTCATGAACGGGCAGCGTGAAAACCTGACCCTCGGGGGTCTCGATCTGAAAGACGGTGCACTCGACTTCCGCACTGAGTTCTCGCTCGGCGTCCGAGCCTGAGAGCGAACATGCGAACACCGGATAGACCGCCCCGATCGGGATCCGTGCCCCCGTGTTGGTGATCACGCCCAGACGACCATCAAACTGGTCGTCCGCATAAGGCGCTTCGCCCCGCGCCGCATGCGCGATGCTCAGCGACGTCAGCAACTCGCGGGTGACGTTGTGCCAGAAGAGTTCTCGCGTCGCGGCCACCGACTCGATCGACGTCGGTTGCGACACGGGCGGACGATAAAACGTGCCCGGGGCGACCACGGGGGGTGGACCAAAGGGTGCTCCGCCGGGTAGATCTTTGCTCATGCACAACTCCAAGATCATGACGCCACTGCGATGAAGGAGGATGGGCCTGACCACCACGTGGTCGCCGCCCATTCGTGTGGCGCTCTCACCGACAGATTACCACACCAAAGAAACCACCGCTCGCGACATGCTCCCCCACGGTCGCAGGGGAGCGCGGCCACTGGTTGCCGGTCGTGGCCCGCACAGACGGCGCGACCCCTCCCCCAGAGCGCCCCCGACAGCGCAGAGCGTCAGTCGACGCTGCGAAAACCCGATGCTCTCGGGCAATCGCTGGCCAAGGAGGGCACGCATGGGACCGTCCGAAAAGACTTTCAACCAGGTCAAAAACATCTTGGGCAAGCTCGATCGAAACATCGATCAACTTCGCCAGGCCCGCCAAACCCCGGCGACGCCCCCCGTTGCAGAAGCCAGGCCGGTCGCGTCTGTCGCCCCCGCCCCGGCTCGACCCGCAAGCCAGTTCGGCAGGGCCACACCTTTGCGGCCATAGTCGATTCGCGCTTGGGCCCGCCATTCACCCAGACCACCATGGCGCGGGTGGGTAGATCGCGCCCGAGAGCCCGGCGGGACCTTGTGTTTCAACGGGTCCTTGGCCGGGCCCTTGGGGTTGACCCAAAGCTCAAGGCTGGCGGGTGCACGTTCCTGCCGCGGATTCGGCTTGAGCGCCGTGCGGCGCAAACCGAGAAACTGAAGGACGTAGAGACCGGCGGGGCCCGCCGCGAGCATCCGAAAGCGAATCCTCCAAAGCGCCCCTGACAGCACAAGGGGAAGCCCGAGTTTTCCCAGCCTTTTGGCCACGCGTCCATGGCGTCGTGTGCTTCGCGCGAGTCGCAAATCAAGCCCGCGGGGCTTTCCGTGGGCACGCCACTGAGAATCGCGATCCGGCTCGCAACGCCGGACCAACCGCCGCAGTTCTTCCGCCAGACTGGCTCTAGGCCGTCGCTTTGATCGCCTTCTCGCGTCGAAGCTCTTCCACCAGGGCCCCGGCGAGCCTCTCGAAGTCTGACAGCGAGTTATACAACTGGGCAGAAATCCGGATCACCCGAAGATTATCCGAACCCCAACGCCAAATCGGGGCCACCACTTGGTGACGCTCCAACAATTGGTCTTGCAAGGCGTCGTCGTAGCGGGTAGGGCGATTGGCGAACTCGGAGGCCGGCTCGGGAAGCGGCAGGGTGACCATGCTTCCGACCATGGTGTCCGGTGCGGGGGGCGAGATGCCCATGGCCCGGCAGACGATGTCACGGCCTTTCAGGATGAGCTCGTGGTTGTGACGCATGAGCGCGGGCCAGCCGCCGGGGAGCAGTTCGCCCATGCTCTGGATCGTCTGGGGGATCGCCAGAATCGGGGTGTAATCGGCGGTGCCCATGTAGTCAAAGTCGCGCATGTACAGGGAGCGATCGGGCCGGATCTTCCCAGCGCGGCTCGACAAAGCCAGGGTCCGAAAACCCGCCTGCTTGTCGCTGCGTACGTACATGAACCCCGTTCCCTTGGGGGCGCTCAGCCACTTGTGCCCGCTCCCCACCCAGTACGTCGGCTTCAGGGCCTGAATGTCGATCTGCAACTGGCCGGGGGTGTGGGCGGCGTCCACCACGACGTCGATGCCGCGACGGTTCAGTTCGGCGACGATCTCGGCGACGGGGAAGACCAGGGACGTCGCGCTGGTGATGTGAGGAATAAACGCCAGGCGCGTGCGGCTGGTGACGCAGCCCAGGAATCGCTCGGCAACTTCGGCGGGACCGGAGATCGGGAATGGAATGGCAGCCTTGACCATCTTGGCCCCGGTGCGGGCGCAGACGCGGTCCAGCTCGTAGAGAATCGAGCTGTAGTCGTGGTCGCAGACCAAGACCTCATCCCCCGGGCGGAAGTCGACGTTGTACATGATCGTCGCCAGCGCGATCGTGGCGTTGGGGACCATGCACAGGTCCGTATGGCGGCAATGGGCAAAGGACGCGACCGCGACTCGTGACTGGTCCGTCAAGGATTCCAGGTCGGCCTTGAAGAACCGCACCGGATCGCGCTCCATGCGGGCCCGCATCGCGGCCTGCTGGTCGAGGACAGGTTGCAGGACGGCCCCGTACGAACCGTGGTTCATGAACGTCAAGGAGGGGTCGAGGTTCCAGGTCCGGGCCGCGAAGGGGAGCGGGCCGGCGTCGATGCGCAAGGGGGGTTGGGCGGTGGCAGCGTGCATTTTGGGGGTCGCCGTGGAAATGGGTGCGGGTGAGTGCGGGACTTTCCACTGTATCGGCAAGCAGGGCTCGCGAGGGTTCAAAGGTCGGGTGGGATTTCTGGTGTCAGCGGATCGCCGCGCCCGCCTCAGCCGACGCCGCCCTGATGATGGACCAGAAGAAGGCATCAAGGCACGCGGCACCCAGGCATCAAGAGCCCGCTACCGGCTCAGCAGGGGATCTCGCCCGCTTCGGCGGTTTTTACGTAGCTGGCGCGGCTCTCTTCCGTCACCGGACACGCGAAGTCGTAGGTCGTCATGTGCCGAATCGGGGGCGAGTAGATATGCAGCGTGATGAGGTCCTTGCCCGGGGCCTGCATGTTGGCGACCTCGTGGATGTCGGCGTCATTGGCGGCGCACACGTACCCCGGGGGCATCTCCACGCTCACCGTCGGGCAGATCAGCCCGCTGGGGGTGTTTCGAAAGCGGATTTCGGTGCCGGTGCCTTCGACGACCCGGAAGGCGCACGAGACGCCCCGATGGTCGTGGATTGGGGTGCGATCGCTGGAGTGCCAGCAGAGCGCCAAAAGCTCATACCACTCGGTGGCCCGGATGGTGTTGCGCCGGTAGCCCTTGGTTCCAAAGATGCACGCCGGGGCGATGTCCCCGCGCCCGACATCGAGTCTGGAAAGGAGCGAGGCGAGCGTGTCTAGGTCCGCTCGGGACGTCAGCCCATCCAGATACGAAATCAATGCCCCGAGTTTGGGATACTCGCCCGGACAGCGGGTAATCGCGTTGGGTGAGAGTGAAGTCATCCGGGTCCCCCTTTGCTGAGCATGAGACAAGCCTGCGAGAGTGTAAGGGCGATGGTCCGTGCCGAGGATCGGGGCGATCGTGCCCGTGGCTTAGTCCAGAGTATCGGTCTTGCGCAGGCCCACCTTTTTCGATACCTTGAGCCCGGCTTTGACCGCGCCCATCGCGGCATATTCCGGAACGCCAATCGCATACTCCGCGGTCTTTCGAGCCGCCTTGCTCACGGCCTTTTTGGTCGCCCGCGCGGGGGCGGAGTTGACTGCGTCGCTTACTTTTTGGCCCAGCGCCTTGCCCGCGCTCGCCACCCCGCCCGCGGCGACCCCCCCCACCATCACGCCGGTGGACAACGCCATGTGCGCTGTGTTGACCGTCCCGGTCTTGACCTTGCCGGGAGCCTTGCTTGCCGCTTGGCCCACCTTGGAGTTGGCGATGGCGGAACCGGCTTGCCGGGTTTTCGAAACGGCCCCAGACCCTGCTGCGGCCAACGCCCCCTTGGCTTTCGTTGCCTGGGTCTTGGTACTCTGGAGGCCTGATTTGACGCTTTGGCCTGGCTTGGACTGGCCGACCTTGTAAGCCGCGGTGTTCGCAGCGACCACGCCAAGATGGAGCGGAACGGTCGCAGCACCCTTGGCGAGGGCGGCTGCGACCTTGAGCTTGGAGGGCTTGGAAGCGTCGGTCCGGGACATGCGGGCGGATCCTTGTTTATCGAGTTGCGAGTCGGGCCGGGGCGATTGGCCATCGCATGGACCGGATTCTAACACGGCGGTGCCAAGCCGAGAAAGCAATTTTTTGAGGATTGGGTCTTGGGCTGGATCCCCGCGTGGGCTCGGCTAGGTCGGGACCGACCTTGCCCGCACGCGTGCCGATGGCTCGGTCACGATGTACGTCGCCATGCCGACTGCCAGGGCCAACCCAACCAGCACAGTAAAGCTCGTTCCCCAGTACCAAAGCTCCGAGTTGGCCGGGACCGGGAAGGCGATAAGCACATGGAAGGTGACCCCGGCGATGACCGCGGCCAACAACCCGCGCCAGACCATGACGTACGTCGCGATGCCAACAATCAACGTCGAGCCGATCCACGTCGACCACCATGGGCCGGCGCCGGGCATGGCGTGGCGCGAGAGGGTCCAGGCGACGACCGCGATCGAGGCGTAGGCGATGGTGGCGAAGCGGCGGCGCGGTGTACACAACCCCACGAGCGCCAAGCCCAGCAGGAAGATCATGGAGCGGCCGATCCACTGGACGGTGATGGCGAGAAGAGCGCCCACAGCCGCGGGAGCCGATTCGAGGGCGTTGATGCCCGCGAGCTTGTCGAAAATCGGCACCGGGGGGGGTTGGCCGACCCATCCTGGAGCGAGATTTTCCGCAGCCGTGATGATCGCGCAGGCAATCCCCGCGGAGATCCCGATCATGACGCAACGTCCCATCATGGGATCTTGGAATTTGCCAGCCATGGCCCGCGACCATCCCACCAGCGTTTGGGGCCACAGACGCCGGACCACCGGCTCCAGGGCGACGTAGCCGATCCAGGCGATGAGCCCCCGGCTCACGGCAAAGAGGAGCGAGTCGCGGATGATGCCGACCTCGGTGGAGAGATCGGAGGCGTGGGAACGTTCCAGAATCATGCTGAGAAAGAGGAGGCCAGCGACCAGGCCGGCGACCTTGGCCGCCCCGGTCGAGTCGCCTCGGCGTTCGTGCAGGTTGCGCCACGCCAGCCAGGCCCCCGCCACCAGCACGACCACGTCCGCGACGACGATCATGGTGCGTCCGACCACTCCCTCGGGCGAGAGAGGTGGGGTGGCCCACGACGAAGCCGCGGCCCAGTTTTCTTCAATGATGCGAAAAGCAACCACATGGTCGTGGAGGGTGGCCAGTTCGACGCGAATGGGCTCATCGGGGTAATCGGGGTACGTGCCGGTCCAGGCCCGGCGCTCGGTCGCGAAGACCGGGGGGATGCGCTTGGCGGGAACAGCCGTGAAGCTCGCGATATCCAGCCCGGCGGCCTGGAAGACTAACTCGTCGGTGGGAGCAGCGGAACCAGTCGCGGCGGGGCTCGACAGCGCAGAGGGTGAATCCATCCACGCCCCCGCTCCGGGGGGCTGGTCGGGGGTGCGAGGCTCAGTCACGACGGTGAGCTCGCGCAGACGCCCCAGCGGGTCGAGGCGGACTGCCACCATCCCGGCAGTGGCGTGGGGCGGATCCCACATATCGACGCTGGCGAGGTCCTTGGTTGGAACCAGCGGAGCGACCCCCTGGCGATACCAGTAGTCGATCGGGGCCGGGCGGCTGCGCGAGAGGCGATCCCAGCGCTCCGGGCGGTTGTCGCGATCCGCGATGGTCCAGAGCAGTCGCTCGTAGATGTCGAAGTCCGAGGCTTTGTACATCCCCTCGGTTCGGTAGCCCAGGTCAGCGAGGAGGGTTTGGGCCCGGTCGTCGAGGGCGGGCAGGGGTTTGTCCAGGGGCACCCGAGGGATGAGTCCGGCATGCCGAGTGAGCAGCGCCGAGGCGAGCAGTCCAAGGAGGATGAGGGTGGCGCTTAGCAAAGCCAAATGCCGGGGCATTCCGGCGCAGCCCCCGCTGGCTGCCAGCAACTGAGGAGAGGGCGTCTGGCCCAGGGCAATGGCGCGGGCCAGCGCGTCCCCGCCCGGGAGGGCACCCAGGACGATCGCGATCGAATCCGGGCGCTTCTCTGGGTCTTCCTCGAGGCAGCGCATGATGACCTCGTCGATCATCGGGTCCAGTTCGGGAACGATCTGGCTGGGGCGAGTCTTGGGGAGCTTGTGCAGGTCGTAGAGCTCGTCGAGGGTTTTGGGCTTGAAGACGGGCTTGCCAGTGAGGATCTCATACAGAATGAGCCCGAAGGCGTAGGTTTCGCTCTTGACCGAGCAGGGCTTGCCGGCGAGTTGCTCGGGGGACATGTAGGCGGGGGTGCCGATCAGGGTGCCGTCGCCTCGCTTGACCTCGCTGGTCAGGGCGGCCAGCCCAAAGTCGACCAGGCGGGCCGAACCTTTTCCGTCCAGAAGCACGTTGGAGGGCTTGAGGTCGCGATGGAGTACCTCTTGCCCGTGGGCCGCGTGGAGGGCCTCGCCGATCTGGCGGCCAATCTCGAGACCTTTGTCGGATGGCAGGCGTCCGATGCGGCGCAGCAGCGTGGAGAGGTCTTCGCCGTCGATGTACTCCATCGAGATGAAGCGCCGCCCGCCGATGTCGCCAAGATCGTGTACCCGGCAGACGTTGGGGTGGGTGACACGCCGGGCGGTGCGGACCTCGACCGCCAATCGCTCGCGGCTGACGGCATCGTTGCTCAACATATCGGCGATGAACTTCAGGGCGACTTCCGCGCCTAGCACCATGTCCTCGGCGCGATAAACCTCGCCCATACCCCCGGCGCCCAGGCGTGCGATGACGCGATAGCGACTGCCCAGCACCTGGCCGGGAGCAAAGGCCTCTTCGCGGAACTTAGCTTCTGCGGCTCCGGCGGCCCGGTCGCGGGCCGTGATGACTTGCTCGGTCTCGCTGCCTGTGCTTAGCCGCGGGGGGGCGCCGGTCTTGGCCAGCTCGAGGCTTTGCGCATCGGAGAGATCGACCACGCGCTTGGGAGCACCCACGATGTCGCTGGGCTTCTGTGGCGGCTTGGGGTTGGACGCATCATTCGGCACCGGCACAGTGTCGCATGAGTGCGAGCGCGAAACAAGGGGCGTCAGGGTCGCGATAACCACCCCTGGCGCTTGGCACGCAGGTTGTGAAGACGACCGACGACCACCTGGGAGCGCTCCGTGACTTATGGCCTTCAAATCGCGGCATCGGGACTCATGACGTCCCTCTACCGGCAGGACGTGCTGGCCAACAACTTGGCCAACGCGTCCACCGCGGGGTATAAGCCCGACTTGGCCAGCACCCGCCCGAGGCAGGCCGTGCGACAAGAGGACGGCTTGGGCTTTGCGCCCTCCAACTCCTTGCTGGAACGGCTGGGGGGCGGGGTGTTGCTCAATCCCAATCGCATCTCGTTCGCCCAGGGGCCCTTGCGCTCGACCGGCAACCCGCTGGATGTGGCCATCGAGGGGGCGGGGTTTTTGACGGTTCGTGATGATGCCGACGCCGCCAACCCGGTCAAGCTGACGCGCGATGGGCGACTGACCCGCAATGCCCAGGGAGAACTTGTGCTCGCAGCGAGCGGGCTGAAGGTCTTGGACACCTCGGGCAACCCGATCGTGCTCCCTGAGGGCCCCGCCCCGACGATCTCGGGGGATGGAAAAATCCGCCAGCGCGGGCAGGAAGTGGCGCAAATTCAACTCAACGGGGGTGGCGACCCCTCAAGATTGCGCAAGGCCGGGAACAACCTCTTCATCGCTCCCAAGGACGTTGTCGGCTCGCCGACGCCGGCCAGCGGGACCCTCAGCCAGAACACTTATGAGGATTCCAGCGTCGACGAGGTGATGACCCTGCTGGGACTGACCCGCATCGCCCGGACCATCGATGGGCAGGCCAATCTCATCCAGTCTCATGACCGGCTGATGGACCGGGCGATCAACGTGTTCGGCAAGGTGACCTAACCCCGGCCCTTTTCGCGGAGCAGGCATGGCGATCAACGCACTTCAATCTGCTGCATCGGGCCTTTCGGCCCTCAACACCGCCCTTGACGTCACGGCCAACAACCTGGCCAACGTCAACACCCCGGGCTTCAAGAGCTCGCGCGTCAACTTTCAGGACCTGCTCTACGTCGAAAAGGCACAGCCCGGCACCATCAACGCCAACCAGGACCAGCGTCCGATCGGGCTGTATCTGGGGCTGGGCGTGCGAGTTTCGGGAACGCAGCTCGACTTTACTCAGGGTGCCCCACAGTCCACCGGGCGGCCACTTGATGTCACCATCAACGGCAACGGCTTCTTTCAGGTGTCGGTGGAGGACAGCCTGGGCAACGGCGGGCTGGCGTATACCCGGGCCGGGAACTTTACGCGAAACAGCGACGGGGAGATCGTGCTGGCCAACGACCAGGGGAGGCGCCTGACGCCCCAGATCCAGATTCCCCAGGAGGCCCAGACGATCACCATCGGCGCAGATGGGCAGGTGAGCTACACGGTGGCCGGGCAGTCGGCGCCGGTGGAACTGGCCAACATTCAGCTTGCGACCTTTGTGAACCCGGCGGGGCTCAAGCAGGTGGGCGAGAACCTGTATGTCGAGACGGCGGCGTCGGGGCCCCCGGTGACGGGCGACCCGGGTACGGACTCGCGGGGGAGCTTGCAATCGAACTTTCTGGAAGCCTCGAACGTGGACCCCACGCGCGAGTTGATCGAGCTGATCCGCACCCAGCGGGCCTTTGAGATGAACAGCCAGTCGATCCGGGCGGCGGACGAGACCCTGCGCAACGTGGGGCAGTTGATCCGCTAGTGGCCTTGGCCGCGTGAGCGGCACGGGGGGGACTTCGCGCCATGAGCACGTGCACTCGAACTCGGTCCATCGTCAAGGCCCCGGCCCCGGGCGGGCGGAGAAGCGCCCGGAGTTCGCCCCGGCGGGTGCTGTCGTTTGTGTTGTTCGCGGGGTTGCTGGTAGTGGCGTTGCTTTCGAGCCGCGAGGCAAAGGGGCAGAGCGGGGAGGCGGCCGGCTCGGGCAATGTGGTGACACTCAGGACCAGTATCCGTGTCGAGGCGTCGAGGCCGCTGACACTGGCGGATGTCGCCGAACTGTCCGGCGACGAGGCGGAGCGGGCCGGGGCGACGGTGGTGACTCGCGAGAAGGTGACCGAGGGGCTCAAGATTGACATTTCGGCGATTCGCCGGGCACTGGAAGCGGACAAGTCGGTCAACCTGGGACGGATCCGGCTGACAGGGAACGCGTGCGTGGTGCATGTCGGGGCGACACCGGTTCCAAGGTCGGAGCGAGCAATGGCGGGGAGCGTGCTGCCCTCGCCCGAGATCCCCGGGGTAGAAAAGATCCGCGACCGGGTCACGCAGCATCTGGCTGAGCTTTTCGGGGTGGATCTGGCGGACCTGCGCCTCACCTTTGAGAACGACGACGCGCCGCTGCTGGCGCGGGCAATCGGGGCGTCGACGGTGGGCATCCAGCCCCTTGGGAGTGGCGACAAGATCCCGATCTCGATCCGGATTTACGAGGGCGAGAGGCTCGCGTCGTCGGGGTCGGTGCGGGTGGGGGTGGAGATGCGGCGCAGCGTGCTGGTCGCGGCCCGGACGATCTCACGCGGAGAGGTGATCGACCTCGAAACCGCCACCAGCGACCGGCAGTGGCTCCCTGCTACTGCCAACCCTGCCGTGGCGGAAGACGCCATCGGTCAACTGGCCCGGGGGCAGATTCGCGCTGGCGAGGTGATCAATGCGCGGGATATCGAGCCCCCGGTGGTCATAAAGAAGGGGGACATGGTGGCGGTGGACTGCATCTGCGGGGGGGTGATCGTGCGGGCCAACGCCCGGGCGATGGAGCCGGGAAGGGTGGGCGAGGTGATCCAGTTCAAACCCCTCTCCTCGAAGTCGGTCGTCAGGGCCAGGGTGAGCGGGCCGGGGGTCGCGGTCTTGAACGCCCCAGCTGGGTTGGAAGCGCCGGATGCGGCGCTGGGAGGGAGTCGATGAAGCTGAGTCTGAGCGTGATCGTGTGGGTGGTATGCCAGGCGGGGACCTGTCAGGGCCAGACGCTGCTGAGCACGCCCCCCGAGCCCTCGCCGGCGGCGTCGCGCGACGACGAGGCGGACGCATCGCCCATGCTGCGCGAGTTCAGCCTGACGGTGGTGGAAACCCCCAAGCCCAAGACCTTCGCGGTGCATGATCTGGTGACGATCGTCATCTCGGAGAACAGCAAGCAGCGGAGCAAGCAGTCGATCGACATCAAGAAGGACACGACGTTGCAGGGGGACGTGAACAAGTTCCCCGACATCAGCGAGTTCATCACCAACGGCGTGGTGCAGAACGCCCAGAGCTCGCCGATCGTGGGCGTCGACGTGACTTCCAAGAACAACACCAAGGGCGACGGCACGTACACGCGCGACGACACCTTCACCGACCGGATCACCGCCGAGATCATCGACATCAAGCCCAACGGGCGGATGACCCTGGAGGCCAGGCGTCTGGTGCAGAAAGACGATGAGATCCAGTCGCTGGTGCTCAGCGGAGAGTGTCGGCGGGAGGACGTGACGAACGCCAACACCGTGCTCTCGACGCAGCTGCTGGGGCTGACGCTGGTGGTCCACAACGAGGGGCAGGTCAAGGACGCCGCGGACAAGGGATGGATCACTCAGGTTCTGGAGGCGATCTTTAACTTCTAGGGTGGGGTGCGCCCCGGGGCCGGGGCTTGGCACGGGATTCGCGGTGAGCACCGCAGCCGGGTGCGCCGAAGTGGCGTCCCCTGCCGCGGGCTTACTTCATGTTCAGGCTCAAACTGTGGGTGAATCTGGTGGCGTGCCTGGTGCTGCTGGGTGCGGGCACGCTCGTAGCCCAGGCCGGGACGGTCAAGGACATCGCGCGGCTCAGCACGCAGGGTGAGTACATGCTGCGTGGGGTGGGGTTGGTGGTGGGCTTGCCGGGGACGGGCGACAGCGGGAAGGACCTGGCCGTCGCGCGCCCGCTGGCTCAACTGCTGAAGAACAACGGCAACGGGGTGGCGGTCCCCAGCGAGCTGAGCAACTCCAAGGCGGTGGCGCTCGTGTCGGTCACATGCGTCATTCCCGAGCGCGGGGGGAAGACCGGCGACACCTTCGACGTCATTGTGTCGGTGCTCAACAGCGCCAAGAGCCTCAAGGGCGGGCAGTTGTATCTCACCGCCTTGTCGGGCCCGTATCGCACCAGCCAGGTGTATGCGTTGGCGGAGGGGGGCGTCGACATGGAGGGGGGCACGATCGAGACCCGCGGGCGGGTGCGAGGCGGGGCCCGGTTGATCCGCGACGTCATGGGCCCGGAGGTTGGCGATAGCTTTGACTTGGTGATCGACGCGCCGTACGCCGGCTGGGGGGCGGCCAGCCAGATCGCCATCGCGATCAACGCCAAGGCCCAGCCTCAGGCGCTCTCCGGGAATGCCTTGTCGGTGGCCGTGGCGATCGATGAGCGGACGATTCGGGTCACGGTCCCCCCTGCGGAACGAACGGACAAGGCCGGGTTCATTGCGGATGTGCTGGCGGCAGACGTCAACTTGCTGCAACTGGATCTGCCGGCCCAGGTGATCTTCAACCAGCGTACTGGGGCGATCGTGGTCACCGGCGATGTCGAGATCGCCCCGGTTGCGATCACGCACAAGGACCTGAGCATCACGACAACCACGCCCGCGCCGGCCCCCACCCCGACCAACCCGCAGGTGCGACGGGAGCGCTGGGCCGAGCTGCAAACCGGGATCAAGCCGAGTCAGCGGGCGAAGCTCTCTGACCTGCTGGCGGCGTTCAAGCAGTTGGACGTGCCGCCCCAGGAGCAGATCGGGATTTTGCAGATGCTGCACAAGACCGGAAAGCTCCAGGCGAAGCTGATCATTGACTAGAGGCAGGGCTTTGAGCACTCTTGAGAGGTGGAACCTCGATGGCGAATGATGAGATTCAGATCCAAAGTCGCGGGTGGGCCGGAGACGACTCGGCCCGCCGGGTGCTGACCTCTGCCAGCCAGGAGGCCCAGGCCGACTTTCGCTCGGTGCTCGCCCAGGCCAGCCAGAGCGACGGCACACCCCAAACCCGGGCCCGCAAGGCGGCGGAGGAGCTGGTGGCGACGGCGCTGGTCGGGCCGGTCTTCAAAGGGCTTCGCGAGAGCAACGGGGCGGCCGAACCCTTCAAGCCCAACGCCGCGGAGCGCAGCTTTGGCCAGTTGCTGGACACCACCCTTGCGCAGCGAATGGTCAGTTCGACGCACTGGCCTCTGGTGGACAGCGTGGCACGCAAACTGCTAAGCAAAACCCAGGCAGGGGCCCAAGAGACCCTCGCCCCGCTATCGCAGCAACCAGGAACCTAAGACATGCCTCCCACTGCTTCGCCC
>JAKFUN010000057.1 GCA_021732675.1 Phycisphaerales bacterium | reverse complement strand
CGTCCAAGCGGTTCATGCTGGAGATGGAAGGGCTCAACGCCATGGGGGTCTGGGAGTTCTCGCAGTGGCCCCTGTTGGCGGCGCAGCTCAAAAAGGGCTTTGACTACGGCAAGCAGCGGTGCACGGCTTACCCGCGCTTTGTGGTTCAGCGCAAGCTGCTCCCGGCGTTCCTGGATATGTACTTTGGCGTGGTGCGCGGGCTGAAGTTTGGGCACCCAGCGGCGGTGGCCAACGACAGCGACCCCCTCCCCACCCTGGACTTTGGGCCTTTGATCAACGCCAAGAAGATCGAAGAGCTGGAGGGGATGTACGAAGAAGCGATGCAGCGCGGGGCGATGCCGATTTATCACGCGGGGCTTGAGCAGGGGCACTTTCTGCCCGGGCAGAATCGCGACGCGTACTTTGCGCCCGCGGCGGTGCTGGGCGTGGAGCGGGGGTGCCGCCTGTACAACGCGGAGCCCTTCGGCCCGCTGGACTCGATCGTCGTGGTCGATCGCCTGGAAGATCTGGTGACCGAGATGAACGTGAGCAATGGTTCGCTGTGCTGTTCGCTGGCGACTGACGATGCGAATCTGGCGACACGGGTGCGGCCCGAGCTTCGCGGGTTCAAGTTTGGGCACAACGTCACGCGCAGCCGCGGCGATCGCGATGAGCCCTTTGGCGGCAAGGGGGAGAGCTGGAAGGGGTGCTTTGTCGGGGGCAAGCACCTGGTGCGGGCCGTCACGCAGGGCCCAGGCGACGACGAGCTGGCCGGGAACTTTGCCGAGCTCTTTCGCTACCCCGACGATCTCAAGTAAGGGCGCTCGCGTTGTCGGCATCACGCGCGGGCGGCGCGGCGCAGCCGCCATGTCGCGCGGGCGACAAGTATCACGAGGATTCCGGCCAGCACCAGGGATGAGCCGGAGGTGCCGAAGTCCAGCCCGCCTTGATCGTGGGGACGCATGAGCACATCGCCCAGGGTGGCCCCGAAGGGGCGGGTGAGGATGAAGGCGGCCCAGAAGAGCCCGATCCGCGAGACGCCCGTGAAGGCGTAGAGGGCGGCGATGAGCACGAGGATGCCACCGATGAGTCCGGCCCCGCCGGCGAACCCGAGCCCGGAGTCGTCGGCGAGGTAGTCGCCCAGGGCGGTGCCCAGGGTGTTGCTGATCAGGATGGCGCCCCAATAAAAGACCTCGCCTCGCCGGGTGTGGATGCGCGTGACCGAAAGGGAACCCTCCAGCACGCGCCAGATCAAGAGAATCAGCAGAAGTGAGGCGACCAGGATGGCGCTGCCCAGGGCGTAGCCGAGCCCGAGGGTTCGGTCCATGTAGTCGGACATCGTGGTGCCGGCGGTGCTGGTGGCGAGGATGACGAGCCAGTAGAGCGTGGGCACATGGCGGCGGACCAGAAGCTGGGCGAAGAGGAGAGCCGCGAAGATCCCCATCAGGATCTGCGTGCTTTGGGCGTAGCCCAGGTGCATGGTTTTGGAGAAGTGGTCCCCCGCGGTTTCGCCAAGGGTGGTCGCGGCGATCTTCATGATCCAGAACCAGAGGGTGAGCTGGGGCATTTTGTCGGCGAGGGCGGCTGGCCGCGGGTTGGAGGAGGACATCGAAATCTGCTCCTGAGGCTGGGTCGAGGGAAGGGACGGGAGAGATATGGTGCCCAGGCCGGGGCGCGGATCATGATGTCCGGATGATGGCTCCGATCAGGCCATCGGGGGGCGAGTTGTCGAGAATGGAGCCAGTAGGCGTCGATCGTGGCGAGGGCTTGAGTGGATTCGGTAGGGAATGACAACTACTGTGATGGTTACCAAAAAGACAATGGTTGACAAGTAGCGGCCACAATGAAACGCCCGAAGATTCATGCCATCTCGTCGCCGGCCCAGTGGGAGGTTGTCGCGTCGCCTGTGCGTGCGGAGATCGCCGAGGCGCTGCGCCTGCTGGGCCCCTGTTCGGTGCGCGAGGTGGCGCAGGCTTTGGATCGACCCGCGGACACGCTGTATCGGCACATTGAGTTGTTGCAGGAGGCGGGGTTTGTGCGTGAGGCGGGCTTTCGCAAGGGGGCCAGGAACGCGGAGCAGTTGATTGATGTGGTGGCGGACGATTTTGTGATCGACTTTCGCGACAATCATGGGGAGGCGGAGAATCGGGCGATTCTGCAGACGATCAATGCGTTTTCGTGGGCGACCCAGCGGGCGGTGCGGGATTCGGCTGCGGCCAGGCAGTTGGTCTTTGATGCGTCCGCACGCAACATCACCATCAACTACGAGCTGAGTTGGCTGACGCCCGAGAAGTTTCGGGAGGTTCGCGGGCTGATCGGGCGGATCAAGCGGCTCATGGATAGTGGGAAGAAGCGGCGTGAAGGCCGGCTGTACATGACGTTGGCGGTGGCGACGCCGGTGACGCGGAAGCGCCGCTTTGGAGACGAGGCGCCACCGGCGAACACGAAGCCGGCGGTGCGAAAGCAGGCCCGACCGAAGAAAGCTGTACCGAAAGAGGCTGGGCCGAAGAAAGCCGCGGGCGGCCCGAAAGTGCGTCGGGGCTAATCCCAACTGTTGGCCGCGGGCATGAAGTGGTTGTTCTCTGAGTTGTCGTCTTGAGGATCTTGTCATGAAGCGTTCACTCGTGCTTTCGATGGTTCTGGGCGTGGCGATGGTGGGCTGGGCGTTCGGGGCGGATGAGTTGCCGCGGCGGGGCTCGATCGGGCTGGGGGTTCAGCCCGCGGGAGACGCGGTGCGGGTGGCGGTGATCCGGCCGGATAGCCCGGCGTCGCGCGACGGGGTGCAGGTGGGCGACACCATCAAGACGATCAACGGCAAGGTGGTGGCCAACCAGCAGCAGATGGCGGACGTGATCCGGACGATCCCCGGGGGCGGGGTCGCGACGCTGGAGATCGTTCGCGAAGGGGCGCCCAAGGCGCTGCGGATCACGCTGGATGCGCTGCCCAGTGAGAAGATCGATGGCAGCGAGGTGAGCTACTCGTCGGTCACGGTGCCGGATGGGTACAAGCTGCGGACGATTCTCAGCGTGCCGGAGGCTTCGCCCTTGGCGAAGGGGGGGAAAGCCCCGGCGTTCATGTTTGTGCAGGGGATTTATTGCGCCACGATTGATCGCCCGCAGGTGGACGCCGCGGTGGATACGCGGCTGGTCCACGCGATGGCCAAGGCTGGCTATGTGACGTTGCGGGTGGACAAGCCCGGCCTGGGGGATTCGCAAGGGCCGCCTTGTTCGGAGATCAACTTCAAGACCGAGCTTGAGGGGTACAAGGCGGCGCTGCGGCAACTCAAGAGCCTGCCGGGGGTGGATCCGGAGCGGATCTATGTCTTCGGGCACTCGATGGGCGGGGTGATGATGCCCTACCTCGTGCAAGAGGCGCCGGTGCGGGGTGCGATCGTCTATGGCACGCTCGCCCGGACGTGGTTTGAGTACCAGCTTGAGAACACCCGTCGGCAGATGACCCTGGCAGGGGCCAGCCAGAGCGAGATCACCGAGGCCCTTCAGGCTGAGGCCAAGAGCAGCGCCATGATTCTGGTGGACAAGAAGACGCTGGGTGATGTCTGGGAGCGGTATCCGGAGCTCAAGCAGGTAGACCCGTCCATCGACGCGACGCACATTTCCAGCCGTCATATGTCGTTCTATCACGAGCTGCAGGACCTCAACCTGGCGGAGGCCTGGGAGAAGGTCAGTACCCATGTGCTGGCGATCCATGGCGAGTACGACTGGGTCACCACCGGCGAAGACCACGACCTGATCGCCAGCATCGTCAACGCCAAGTCCCCCGGCTTTGCGTCGTCGATCAGCATGCCCAAGGCGGATCACGGGTTTACGTTGCATGATTCGCTGCAGGCCAGCTTGCGAGCGATGGGCCAGGGGACGTGGGATGCGTCGCTGCCGACGACGGTGCTGGCGTGGATCGATAAGGTGGAGGGGCGCGGGCAGCAGGCGCCCGAGGCCCCGACCATCGATAAGGCCAAGCAGGCCGCGATGGCGAGTGATGAGAAGGCGGGCCAGCAGAGCCCCATTGCAAAGGCACCGGAGGCCCCGGGGGCGTTGAACTGGACCAAGCTCAAGACCGAGCGTTATCCCGGCAAGCAGGACGATATCTTCTTCATCTCCCCCACCACCGGCTGGTACGTGAATGGCGCGGGCAAGGTCTTCAAGACCACCGACGCCGGGGCGACCTGGACCGTCAAGCTGAACAAGCCCGGGACGTACTTTCGTTGCCTGGCGTTCATCGACGACAAGGTGGGCTTTGCGGGGAACATCGGTCCGGGGTACTTCCCCAATGTGACCGACGACGTGCCCTTGTATGAAACCCGCGACGGGGGGGAGACGTGGGCCCCAGTGACGACGATTGAGGGAAGCCCGGTGGTGGGGTTGTGCGCTTTGGAGGTCGTCCGCATTCCGTTTGTCAACGCGGGTGTGCTGGACAACAAAGTGCGGGTCTTGGGCGTGGGGCGTGTTGGCGGGCCGGTCGCGGCCATCTACTCCGACGATCTGGGCAAAACCTGGCAACGGATGTCGCTCCCCGAGTCGTGCGCCATGGCCTTTGATGTCCACTTCTTTGACGCCACGCACGGGGTGATCGCGAGCGCGACCAGCACCAATGTGCAGGAATCCAAGGCGCTCATTCTGACGACCGACGATGGGGGCGTCACCTGGCAGGAGGCCTTCATTGGCCCGCGCGCCTTTGAGCTCACGTGGAAGATCTCGTTCCCCTCGCGGAACGTCGGGTTTGTGACGATCCAGTCGTACAACCCAGACCCGGCAGCTTCCAAGCGGGTCATCGCCAAAACCACCGACGGAGGCAAGACCTGGAGCGAGCTTCCGCTGGTGGACGACCCCAAGGTTCGCGAGTTTGGAGTCGCGTTCATCGACGAGCAGCGGGGGTTTGTGGGCGCTCTGCCCCACGGCTTTATGACTACCGACGGCGGGGCGACGTGGAGCAATGCCAACTTTGGAAACGCGGTGAACAAGATTCGGGTGCTGCGCGATCAGACCGGGACGTATCTGCACGCCATCGGGGTTGAGGTACACACGCTAAAGCTTGATGAACCCGCGCCCGCCAGCCTGCCCGCGGAGAGAATCGGGAAGTGACCAGGGCCACGATCGGTGGGTGTATTTAGGGCTCTGGCGTTGCCGGGGCTCTTTTTATTCGTCGGTCGAGAACATGGCGTCGACGAAAGCCGATGGGTCAAAGGGCTGAATGTCGTCGGGGGTCTCGCCGACGCCGACAAACTTGACGGGGATGCTGGTCACTTCGCGTACGGCGATGACGATCCCGCCTTTGGCGGTGCCGTCGAGCTTGGCGAGAAAGATCCCGCTCACTCCGGCGGCTTTTCCGAACTCCTCGGCCTGACGCAGGGCGTTTTGGCCGCTCGTCGCGTCGAGCACCAGCAGCACTTCGTGCGGCGCGCCGGGGATCTGCTTGCCCGCGATCGAGACGATCTTGGTGAGCTGGCGCATCAGCGGGTCTTGGGTCTGCAAGCGCCCGGCGGTGTCGAGGATGAGGACATCCACCCCCCGGGCCTTGGCGGCGGCGCACGCATCGAAGGCGACGGCGGCGGGGTCGCCACCTTGCTGACCCTTTACGACGTCAACTCCGAGGCGCTGCCCCCAGGTCTCGAGCTGGGCCACGGCCCCGGCGCGGAAGGTGTCGCAGGCGCCTAGGAGCACCGTCTTGCCCTCGCGCTGCAGCATGCGGCAGAGCTTGGAGATGCTCGTGGTCTTTCCAACCCCGTTTACGCCGGTCATCACGATGACGGTGGGTTTGCTCTGGGCGAGCTTGAGCGGGCGGTCTTCCTCGGGCCACATGGCGCGGATCTCGCGCTTGAGGTAATCCAGGACCTGATCGCCGGTGGCGATTTTGCCGGCATGGAAGTCGGCGCGGATGCCGTCGATGAGGGTTCGGGTGGTCTTGACGCCGACGTCGGCCTGGAGGAGGCGGGTTTCGAGTTCGACGATGAGGGCTTCGTCGAGCCTGCGACCGGAGAGGAGGGAGCGGAGGCCGCGAACGCCGCTGACGAGGGCTTCTCGCGTCTTTTCCAGGCCCTTTTTGAGCCCCGAGAGGATGTTCTTGAAGAAGGCCATGAGCGAGCGTGGGCTAGGCTTGCTCCGTCGCGCGATTGAGGATTCGGTCCAGCAGCCCGTTGATGAAGCTGGGCGACTTTTCGGTGCTGTAGAACTTGGCGAGCTCGACGGCCTCATTGACAACGACGCGGCCGGGGGTTTGGCCCAGGGCGAGCTCGTGATGCGCGAGGCGGAGGATGGCACGGTCCACGGCGGCGAGGCGGTGGGTGGGCCATTCCGGGGCGAGCAGGGCGAACTCGTCGTCGGCCTTGGCCCGCTCGGTGTAGGCGATGCTGACGATCTGCTCGACGCGAGAAGCCGCGAGGGGCCCGAGGCCTTCGACGCGGGTCAAAGCCTCGCGCACGGAGGCGTCGTCGGCGAGCTTGTCGGCGTCGCGCAGGTAGAGAAGTTGGAAGGCCAGGCGGCGGGCGGCCATCTGAAACGACAACTCGCGTTCCGCCGGACTAAGGGCTTCGAGCTCATCAGTGGTCAAGAGATCGGCACTCTCTTCGCCCTGGGCCAACTGCAACAAGCGTGAAAACGCGATCTCGCGCAAGGCATCGAGGTTCATCGCGTGCTCCCGGGGCTGTGGGCCTTGTCGGGCTTCTGGCCCGACGCACGCGGGGCGGGGCGCTCGCCGTGGATGGCGGCGATGGTGTCGAGGGTGTCGAGCAGGGCAGCCATGGCTTCTTCGCCCTTGTTGCCTTTGTCGCCTCCGGCGCGGGCGAGGGCCTGCTCCGGGGTGTCGGTTGTGAGCAGGCCAAAGGCAGCGGGGACGCCGGAGTAGAGCGAGACGAGCATGAGCCCGTCGGCGACGGCCTGGGAGATGTACTTGTCGTGGCTGGTTTCGCCCTTGATGACGCACCCGAGGGCGACGATGCCGGCGAAGCGTTCGGAATCGGCGGCGGCCTGGGCGATGACGGGCAGCTCGTAGGCCCCGGGGGCTTCGTAGATCTCAAGACCAGCGGCGCTGCCACGCCGGCGAATGTACTCGCGCTGGGCGCCTTCCCGGAGGGGGCCGGTGACGCTGGCGTTGTAGCGGCTGACGATGAGAGCGATTCCGCTGTGTGCCTGCGGACTGCGATTGGAACCTGTGGGCTTGGCCATGTGGCCGATGATAGAACCAGCGGGACGCGGAATCCCCCGTCGGTGGGTCAAAGCGGGAAATCAGACGAGTTTGAGGGCGAAGAAGACGGCCGTGAAGCCCAGGTCGGCCATGACGATAGCGACGACGCACTGCACGACGGTGTTGGTGGTGGCCAGGCCTACCCCGGCCGCCCCGCCCTTAACGCGAAGCCCGTTCACGCAGGCGATGATCCCGATGAGCAGCCCGAAGACGGTTCCCTTGCAGATCCCCGTCCAAAGGTCGACGACCTTGGCCTGGTCGAGCATGTTGTTCCAGAATGTGGTGGATGGAACGTCGAGGACGGCCATGGAGATCCACATTGCCGAAGCGACGGCGACAATGTCTGCGATCACCGCCAGCACGGTCATGCTGATCACCGACGCCACCACCCGGGGGACGACCAGGAACCGGATCGGGTCCAACGCCATCGACTCGAGCGCCTCGATCTCTTCGCTCACGACCATGGTTCCGATCTCGGCGGCGATCGACGCGCCGGCGAACCCGGTCAGCACGATCGCCCCGATCAATGGGCCCAGCTCTCTCAAGACGGCGACCGAGACAATGTTGGCGACCTTGTCCTTTTGCCCGAACTCGTCCAAGGGCGGGGCCATCTGCAGCGCCAGAATGAGCCCGACGCACCCTGAGACCAGCGAGACGATCAGCACGCTGCGCGCCCCGATACGGACCATCTGGGAGATAATCGCCGGGCGTCCCAGGCGCACGCGGTGCTGGAACAAGGAGCGGGAAATCCATCCCGCGGCGCTGACCAAGAGCCACCAACTGGCACCGACCAGTTCAAGCATGGAGAGCAGCTTGGCACCCAGAAAGGCAAGGCCGCGCGGCACCAACGACAAGAACCGCGTGAGACCTCGCCGCGTTGACCCCTGCGTTATTTCGGACACGCAACTCTCCTCATAATCCCTGGCATAAACCGTGCCTTGCGTTAGGAGGCCTTGAGCAGCAGCGCCGCAGCCACGTCGGGGGTCATCCGAAAGACCTTGTGCAGTTGAGCGATCTCGAAGACCCCGCGCACGCGGTCGGTCATCCCGCAGAGCACCAGCGGGATCCCGTTCTTTTTGCTGAGCTGAAGCGCTTCAACCAAGGTCGCAACGCCGGGGGTGCCCATGTACCCGACTTTGGCGAGATCGACGATTAATCGCGAGGGGCGACGGTCATACCCATCCTTGATGGCGACCCGGAAGGCCGGCGCTTCGTGATAGCCGATCTCCCCTTCTGGGGCGAGCGCCAACGCCCCGCCTTCGAGCGAGGCAAACTTCACGATGATCGGCGCACGTTCAGGCATTTCCGAATACTCCCAGACCAACCCCCCCGAAGGGCACTTAGGCGCTGATGGCCGCGGAACCCGCCCGGCCCTTGGTCCATTTGCAGAGCGTAAGACGCATTCCCGAGGTCGCGCGCTTTTCGTAGCAAACTTCGTCCATGATTTCGCGGATGATGTGTACCCCGAGCCCGCCTGGGCGGATGTCCGCGAGGTCACGCCCTTTGATGCAGGAGGGCTCGACCTGCCTGGCTTCGTCCTCGATCACGATTTTGATGCCGGTGCCGCGGATCTCGTCATCGCCCAGCGGGTAGATCGAGACCCAGATCAATCCATCGGTTCGGTCTGCGTAGCCGTGCTTGATGACGTTGGCGATCGCTTCATCGACCGCGAGGGCGATCTGCGACGACTGGGCCTCGGCGAAGCCGAACTGCCGGGCGGTCTGCGCCATGCACTCTCGCACGCAACTGAGGTAGCGCGAGTGGCTGATCAGCTCGATACGCAGGTGAGGTTTCTCATCCATTCGTTCGCGTTCCTACTTCGCCAGCGGGGGAACGAACCTTCACCTTCCAACGTTCTATCGCTTGGGCACGATCCGCTTCCGTGTCCGTCGGATCGTACCCCAGCCGCTCTCCGGTGATTCGCTCCAGGGCTTCGATCGCCAGCAGCCTGGTCGCGGGGTCATCGCTCTGGAGCATTCGGACGAGGTCCGGGGCGGCGGACTTGTCCCCGCGGGCAGCGGCGTTCACGATGGCGGCGTTCCGGGCGGCGGGCTCGGCGGAGTTAAAGTCGGGCCGGATGGTCGGCCCGCATCCGGCGAGGCAACCCGCGACGACCCCGGCAGGTAATATCCACGAGTTCCGCATACGACAGAGTCTATTCCCGATTCACCGGCGGCACTCGACGCTGCGTCGCACGCCCCGTAACGTCTTCCCTTCCCCTTGGAGGTGTCTCCCATGACTCCGCGCGTCGCCACCGGCGAAATTGTCCCAATCGTCGATTTCGGCGGCCAAACCGCCCAGCTCATCGCACGCCGCGTGCGCGACGCGGGGGTCTTTTCGCTGCTGGTCTCCCCGTCCATCTCCGCGCGCGAGCTGGCGGCCCTGAACCCCAAGGGGATCATCCTCTCGGGCGGGCCCAGCAGCGTCTACGACCCCGGGGCCCCCACCATTGACCCGGCGATCTTTGATCTGGGTGTACCGGTTCTGGGCATTTGCTACGGGATGCAGTTGGCGTGTCACCTGCTGGGGGGGAAGGTGCAGAAGGCCGACCATCGTGAGTTTGGCCGGGCCCACCTCTCGCTCGCGTCGCAGAACCCTTCGCGGCTGCTGCGGGGCATCCCCGACCACACCACGGTGTGGATGAGCCACGGCGACCAGGTGCAGGACCCCGGGGGGCTGTTTGTGCCAGTAGCGAGCACGCCGACGTGTCCCAACGCGGTTGTCGAGATCAGGCCCGGCGCCGGGCGCACCTTCATGGGCGTGCAGTTCCACCCCGAGGTGACGCACACTCCGCACGGCAATGACCTGATTCGCAACTTTTTGTATGACATCTGCAAGTGCGAAGGCACCTGGCGGATGACCGACTTTGCCGAGACCGCGATCGCGAGGGTTCGCGAGCAGGTTGGGGCGGCCCACGTGATCTGCGGGCTTTCCGGGGGGGTGGATTCCGCCGTCGTGGCGGCGCTGCTTCACCGGGCCATCGGCGACCAACTGCACTGCGTCTTCGTGGACACCGGTTTGCTCCGTCGCGGGGAGCGCCAACTTGTCGAGACCACGTTTCGCGATCACTTCCGGATCGACCTTCGCGTCGCAGACAGCGAGGGGGAGTTTCTGGCGTGCCTGGCGGGCGTGACGGACCCGCAGGAAAAACGCAAGCGCATTGGCTCGAAGTTCATCGATGTCTTCAAGGCTCAGGCCAAGAGCATCCCCAATGCCAGGATGCTGGCGCAGGGGACGTTGTACCCGGATGTGATTGAATCGGGGCATGGGCATTCTGGCCAGGCGGCGGGGATCAAGCTTCATCACAACGTCGGCGGGCTTCCGGCGGATCTGGGCTTTACGCTGGTTGAGCCCTTGCGGGATCTTTTCAAGGACGAAGTGCGCAAGCTGGGAAGCGTGCTGGGACTGCCGGATCAGATTGTGTGGCGACACCCATTCCCCGGGCCGGGGCTGGCTGTGCGGGTGCTGGGTGAGGTTACCAAGCCCAAGCTGGATCTGCTCCGGCACGCCGACGAGATATTGCTTGAAGAGATCGTGGCGGCGGACCTTTACCGCAAGACGAGCCAGGTCTTCGCGGTCCTCCTGCCGGTGCGCAGCGTGGGGGTGATGGGCGACGGGCGGACATATGAGAGCACCGTCGCGGTTCGGGCCGTGGAGACCGAGGACTTCATGAGCGCGGATTGGAGCCGCGTCCCGTATGACGTGCTCGCCCGGGTCAGCAATCGCATCATCAACGAGGTCCGGGGCGTGAACCGGGTGGTGTACGACATTTCCAGCAAGCCGCCCGCGACGATCGAGTGGGAGTGAGCGCTTCTTGCGCCCGAGTGGGCGCGAAAAGACTCCTCTGGCGAGCCGGGTGGGCTGGCCAGAGGAGGGAGCAATCAACTTTGACGCGCGATCAAGGAGTCTCCAGCTCTTAGCCGAGGAGCTGCAACGCCGACTGCGGAGCCTGGTTGGCGAGCTGCAGGACCTGAGTGGACGAGCTGACCAGGATCTGCGAGCGGGTGAGCCGGGCGGTTTCGGAGGCGAAGTCCGCATCGCTGATCGACGACTGGGCGGCTGCCGAGTTCTCGCCCGTGACGCGCAGAGCCCGCTGCGTTGAGCCCAGAATGTTCTTCTGGAAGCTCCCGATTTGGGCCCGTTGCGTTGAGACCTGCCGGATCGCCTCGCTCACGATCTTCTGCGCGGCGGTGGTGTCGCCATTGGCGATGTTGTTGGCTCGGCCGGAGGCCAAGCTGTTCAGGTATCCGACAGCGGAGGTTCCCAGGTTGGTGCTGGCGACATTCTGGATGCCGAGGGTCGCCTTGGACTCGATGTCCACGCGGCTGTTGATGCTGAACTCCGCGCCGCCCCCGGCGATCTTGAACGCCGAGCCGGAGCCGCCCAGCGCGCCCAGGGTCTGGGCGTTGCCAGCGCTGAGGGTGGCGTCAAAGCCAAGGAAATCGGTGTTGACGTTGATCCGCGTGCCCACCGCAGTCGCCTTGGTTCCGTTCACGAGGGCTTGAACATCGGCCCCGGCGTCCAGAACGCCGTTTCCGCCGCTGGCGAACGAAGTGTTGATGGTGGTGTTGTTGGAGTTGAATGCCTGGGCCTGGCGGTTGTAGATTCCTCGGGCGGGCGTCCCGCTATCGCCGTTGGTGGTGGAGTTGATGCCCGCGGCGTTGGTGACCTTGACCGAGACGAACTCGTTGGAGCCGAAGTCCTTGCTGCGGATGAGGACGCCGGTGCCGCTGACGACCGCTTGAACGCCGGTGACGTCGGTGAAGGTGTTGATCGCGTCGCGGATCTGGTTGAGGGTGGTGCCGGAGGAGAAGGAGAGCTGGCGCGAGCCTTGGCTGCCCCCGATGTCGAGCACCAGCGAGCTGCCGGTATTGAGGTTGAGGGCTGAGCCGCCCGCAGAGAGGAACAAGCCGGCCTGCTGGGCCGAGGCCACGATGTCGACATTGACGTCGAGGGTCTTGCCCGCGTACTTGGCGTTGCTGACCCGGACATCCGTGACACCGGCGGAGATCGCGCTCAGGCGAAAATCAAAGGTTCCGTTGAGGAGCTTGGTCCCCTGGAAGTTGGTGGAGCTGCTGAGGCGATCGATGGTCTGGAGGATCGAATCGACCTGAAGCTGGCCGGCGTTTCGTTCCTCGCTGCTCTGCCCGGATTTGTTGGCGGCCTGCACCACGGCGGTCTGCAGCTCGGTCAAGAGCCCGCTGATCTCGTCCAGCCCGCCACCGGCGATGTTGGCCACCTGGTCGGCCCGGTCGGCGTTCTTGACGGCTTCGTCGATTCCGCGCTGCTCGTTCTTGAGCGACTCGGAGGCGATGAGTCCGGCGGGGTCGTCCTTGCCGCGATTGATTCGCAGGCCGGTGCTCAACCTCTCCAGAGAAGTGTTCAGCTCACTATTGTGGTTCGCAAGAACTTTGCGACCAATCAACGATTGAACATTCGTATTGATACGACCCATAACGACTCCTAGCCCAAACCGTGGCGCACATCCGTGTGCGCGGCTTCGACAGGGCTATCGGGGTTCGGAGGTTGGGGAATACGCCAAGGCTGACGTCCCTACCGCATATCGGGGTATGAATGTGCCCGTCGTGCGGCCTGTGACGGTGGTGCCGGGGATTGGACCCCGGGCGGCGGGAGGGGTGGGCCCGGCATAACCCGCATTCGGACGCGCCTCACGCGGAATATCATCGAGAATGCCAATCTACGAGTACATCTCCCAAGAGTCCGGTAAGGATCCGGTGGTCATCGAGCTCCTGCGTTCCAGCGCAGACGCCGACAAACCCGTCGCCGACCCCGAGGGCAAGGGGAGAGTTTTCAAGCGCCGGCTATCGATTGTCTCACTCGGCGGGAGCGCCGTGGCAGAGGCGGGCGCCGGGCACGTTCACAGCGGTAGTTGCGGGTGTGGCAAGCCCCGTGGCTCGTGCGGCATGGGCTGATCAGGTCGCACTTGCGCGCAGCATGACAATCGCCAGCAACGTCCCGCGGGCCGAAAGGGTGGCGAGGTCAGCCCATTCGTCGGTGGTGTGCAACCCCCCGCCCATAACTCCTAACGTATCGATGCACGCCAGGCCCGCGGCTTGAAGGTTGTTGCCATCGCAAACGCCCCCGGTGGTGCCCAGGGGCAGCGTCAGGCCGACATCGGCCGCGACAGACTGCGCGAGCGCCGCCAGGGCCTGGGTGCTGGGCGTTAGTGGTTTGGCGGGACGATTCAGGATCACTTCAACGCGGATGTGCGCGTGCCCCTGAGCCAGGGTGGTGTCGGGTGCTTCGGGGGAGGCCAGGTCTTGGAGTTTGGCCGCCAGCTCTTGTCCGATCTGCGGGGTGGGGAAGCGAATGTTCCCCCAGGCCCGGGCGAGGTCGGGGACGACGTTGGTGGCGTGCCCGCCGCTGATGGGGCCGACGCTGGCGATGATTCCGCGTGGCGCGTCCGCGAGGGCCGCGACGCGGGTGATGCAGGTGGCCAGCGCGTTGACGGCGGAAACGCCCGACGCGAAATCGCGCCCGACGTGTGCCGCTCGCCCGCGCACCTCGATCAAGAACTGCCCGCTGCCTGGGCGATGGGTGACGAGCCCGCCGTTGGCCATGGCGGGCTCGAGGGCCAGCCCCACATCAAACTGGCCGGCGATTTGCCGCAGGGCATGGTCTGAACAGAACGAGCCGGTCTCCTCATCGCCATTGAGAACAAAGCCCCACGCGGGAGCGGCCCCGAGTTGAGTCAGAACCTCCAGGGCGTGAAGGCCCAAGACCAATCCCCCCTTCATGTCGACAACGCCGGGCCCCAGGGCTCGATCGCCATGGATCGAAAAAGTCCGAAACGCACTGGTGACCGGATGGACCGTGTCGAGGTGGCCAGCCAAGAGCACTCGCCGAGTTGGCTTGACAGGGCCGCGAGCCAAAAGCGTGGCGGGTGCGGGATCCGCAGCGTCGGCCCCGAGCCAAGCGGGGCGCTGGTCGCCTTGAAAAAGTTCGACCCTGGCTCCAAGCTTCACGAGGCGCTGTGCGAACCAGTCACGCGTGCGGGCGATCCCCTCGGGCGCGCCCGGGCCGGTTGGGATGTCTACCAGCTCGCGCAGGTCGTTGGTCATGGAGTGGCGCCGAGCCAGGAAGGCGGCGTGGACCTGTGATTCCAGAGTTGAAAGGCTCAAGGGTGGGCTCCCGAGACTGAGGTGAACAAGGCGGCCAGCAGCGAAGCGGTCAAGAAGAAGATGGAGATAAGTTTGATGCCCCGGGCGGCGCGATCCGGCCACAAACGGTCCGCCGGGCGTCCCGCCAAGGCCATGACATTGTTGCAGCGGGTGGCGATGGAGCCGTGCCGGAACGAGAAGCGGGTGACGGAGATCCCGTTCTGGGCGGCGACGTTGGTGAGGGTGCTCACCATGATGCGCGAGGCGTCGATGGCGATCGCAGGCTGGCCGGGGAAGAGGCGCTGGGAGAGATGGCGCACCGCGAACGCATCGGCCTGCCACTCAAAGCGACGGCTGACGAAGCCGAAGCAGCACGCGAGCACCAGCAGCAAGGCGACGTCGACCAGCACCGTGGTGGTGGTGTCGCTCGCCGGCGCGAGCAGCGGCTCGAAGAGCCAGGGAAGGGAGAAGGCGGCCGAGGCCAGGCTCAGCCCGATCCAGAGAATGTGGCGCTCGCGCACGTGGGCGATCTCGTGGGCCATGACAGCCTCCACTTGCTCGGGGGTGAAGCGATCGAGCATGGCGTCGGAAAAGAGCAGATATCGAAATGGCCACGCGACGCCGAGAATCGCGGCGTTCACGAGCGTGCCGTGCGTGCGCCACAAATAGGGCCCTCGAACCCGTACACCATACTGGCGGCACATTCCCTCGGCCAGCTCGCGCAGCGAGCCGGGGCCAACCAGCACCAGATCCCACGCGGCTCGAAGGATCGCGGGCGCGACCATCATCACCACCACCAGCCCCAGCCACGAGATGGCCCCTGAGACAAACTCCCATCGGGAGGCAGACAAGGCGTTCTGACCCACAAGCCCCGGAAGGCGGGCCGCGAACTCATGCCAGAGCGAGGCGAGCATGAGCGGAGCGAGAATCAAGAGGATCTCAAACCGGGTGCGATTCCACAGATGCTGTGCGAGGGTTGGAGGCGGGTAGATGGGGGTGCCTTGATCAAGCTGACGCATCAAGATCGCCTCGCGAAGGCGGCGTTCTATCGGGTACAGCGACGCCCACTGGCCGACCACCATCACAAGAAAGGGAATAATCGCCAGCAGGTCAATCAGGAGCGAGAAACTGCCAAAGGTGTGCACGAGGGTTTGGGGCCAATCAGAGAGCAGCAGCGCCGCCCAAAGGCACGCGCCCGCGACGACCCGCGAGGCAAGGCTCCAAGCGTCGGCAACGCCAGCGCCCGCGAGCGAGCCGGTGGCATCCATGCGGCGGGTCGCCCCGCGAGCCAGCAGCCGCACAAGCACCCATCCGAAAAAACAAGGCAGAAGGGCCAGCGCCCAGCCGTGCCTGATGGGCCGGACTTCGATCTCGGTTTGCAGACGGGCGCAGACGAGGATTGAGATGATGAGGAGTTGAATCACAGGTGCGATCGGTAAGGCCGCTTGGCTGCCGGGGCGCCTGGCCTTGTGGAGCCTCGACGCTCAGCCCTTCACGATTGTTTCCCATAGGTCGTGCATGCGTTTTACAGAAACCGGGAGACTGGTACGCAGCTCTTGGGCAAAGAGCGAGACCCGCAGCTCCTCCACCATCCACCGGTACTCGGCGATCCGCTTTGGGTCTAGCCCCAGGTCTTTCTGGCGACGGTTCAGCTCGCCCACTCCCCGCCAGATCGGTAGCACCTCTTGCAGGCGGGCCAGATCCTTCTGAACGCCAGCTCCGGCGAGGCGCTGCACGCGCAGGTCGATGGCCGCGAGGTAGCGGGGAAGATGAGGCAACCACTCGGGGGGCGTGGTCACCAGGAAGTTGGGAGACATCAACACCGAGAGCTGTTCGCGCACGTCGTTGATGGAGGCTTCCCACGCCGCCGGGGTCTTCTGACGCAGCCGGGCCTCGACACTCTGAAACGCCCGCAGCGCTGGGTCCGCCAGCGTGCAGACATCCTTGGTCGCCTGGCCCAAGCGGCTGACGGCGGCGCGGCAGCGGGCCCGGAACTCGCCCGGGTTTCGCGGGACGCCCGTGTCGTGTCCCAAAGCGCCGTCCACGATCCGCTCAACCACGCTTTGGCGAAAGACCTGAGGCGAGCCGAGCGAGGCGGCCTGAACGCACAGACGCTCGATCTCCGGATGCCGATGCGTGTGGCGTTTTACCTCCTCGCCGGCGTCGAGAATGAACAAACGACGCACCCCAGCGCGGGTCGCGGCCAGGGCGTTATCCAGTTGCTCGAACAATCGCAGCGACACGCTGTCGCCCTTGTCCACGATCCCCGGATACGTCACAAACGTCGTCCCGAAGCGGTCGACTTCGATTCGCTCGGGCAGATCACCCAGGTCCCAGGTCTTCAGCCCGTCGCGATTGAACTTCTCCGCCCCGGCCCGTACTTCACCACCCGCCAGCCCACGCAGCCGCGCCGAGAGTGCCGTGCGAATCGCGATGAGCTCGCGCCCGCTCGCGGCGAGGTGCCCCTCGGCGTCGATCACCGCCACCCGCATCCGCAAGTGATCCGGAACTGGCACCCGCTCGAAGGCTTCGCGCGGAACGTCAAATGTCGTCTCCCGGCGTACGGCCTCGCGCAACTGCTCGAAGAGCGAGCCCACCCCGAAGCGCATCGAAGCCTTGGCGGCGTGGGCCAACGCTGTGCTCCCCGGCAACAGCCGGCGGTACTCCTTCGAGAGCCCTTTCAGAATGATGTCGATCTTTTCCTCGAGCAAGCCTGGCACGATCCACGCCAAACGATCGGCGGGGAGTTGAGGCAGCGCCTCGATGGGCACCCGCACTGTCACGCCGTCGGCCGGGTCGCCCACCTTGTGCATGTACTCCAGGGGCATCCGAAGATCGCCCGCGACCATCGCATCCGGGAATGCTTCCTTCGTGGGGACCGAGGCGCCCTCTTCCGCGACATCGGCGGGGATCATGTACAGCCGCTTCTGAACTTCCCGCGCGGCACCTTGGTACCAATGCTCAAACTGCCCCGTCGTGTAGATGTTCGGTGGAACCCGGGCAGCGTAAAACTCATAGCGACGGTGCTCGTCCGCGAGCAGCGTTTCCTTGCGGCTGCGGATCTGCAGGCGCTGAAGCTCTTCCACAAGCTCCATATTGTGGGCGAAGAACCCAGCCTCGGTCAGCATCCCGCCCCGCACGAGCCCGTGCAAGATAAACACTTCGCGGCTCTTCACCGGATCGATTGGCCCATAGTGAACGCGCCGCTTGGCGACCAGCTCCAGCCCATACAGCGACACCTTCTCAAAGGCCATGACCTTGCCGCCCCGTGGCTCCCAGTGCGGGTCAAAGTGCGAACGCTTGACAAGATGCCCGGCCAGGCGCTCGATCCACGCCGGATCGATCCCCGCGCTGGTGCGTGCGTACAGCTTGGTGGTGCGAACCAGTTCCGCGGCCATCAGCCAGGGCGGGCCGCTGCGAAAGAGCGCCGAGCCTGGAAAAATACTGAACTTGATTGATCGCGCTCCGTTGTACTCGCCACCTTGCTCGCCTTTCGTGCCGATGTTGGAGAGCAGGCCGGTCAGCAATGCCCGGTGCAGCGCGTCGATGCGAGGTTGCTCGGCCTTGGCGTTTGACTTTGGTGCCGCCAGGGCCTCGGCGACCGACATGGGCTTGGTCTCGCCAAGCGGGAGCAGCGGCTCGCGATGCGTGAGACGCTCGTCGGTGTGGCGTGTGCGCGGCGGCCGTGACGCGTTGCGAGCCGCGGGCGCGCGGCTCGGGCCGGCCGTGCGGGGCTGGGTTCCGGTGGCCGGCTCTGCCGGCGCGAGCATGGTGCCGACGAGAGCCGCGAGCTGGTGGTAGATCTCTTCCCACTCACGCAGGCGCACGAACGACACAAAGCTATCTTTGCAACTCTTGCGGAGTCTGCTGTTGGAGAGATGGTGCTTGTTGGCCTGATACCAGTCCCACAGGCGCATGAGGCTCAGAAAATCCGAGCGATCATCGCGCCACTGGGCGTGCGATTCGTCGGCCTGCTGCTGCTTGTCCATCGGTCGCTCGCGCGGGTCGGGCACCGACAACGCGCTGGCGATGACGAGCACGTCGGCCAGCGTGCCCTTGGGTTCGTCACGAGCCGCCAGGAGCATGCGCCCGATCCGTGGGTCGATCGGGAGTCGGGCCAAGTCCTTTCCCAGAGGCGTCAAGGCTTTGGCCTCGGTCACGGCGCCCAGTTCGTGCAGCGTGTCGTAGCCGTCTTGCACTAGGCGACTGTCTGGTGCATCCAGAAACGGAAACTCCTCGACCGAGCCGAGCTTGAGCGCGGTCATCTGCAGGATCACCGCCGCCAAGTTGGTGCGGACGATCTCCGGGTCTGTGTACTGAGGCCTCGCGAGATAGTCCTCTTCGCTATAGAGCCGAAAGCACACGCCCGGGCCCACGCGCCCGCACCGACCCTTGCGTTGGTCAGCGGAAGCGCGCGAGACTGACTCGACTTCCAGGCGTTGCACCTTGGTGCGTGCCGAGTAGCGGCTGATCCGCGCTACGCCCGTGTCGATCACGAAGCGAATACCCGGCACGGTCAGCGAAGTTTCAGCGACATTCGTCGCCAGCACGATTCGCCGACCGGCATGGGGGCGAAAGACCCGCATCTGCTCTTCGGACGAGAGCTTGGCATAGAGCGGCACTACCTCGGTGCCGCTGTTGCCTGGAACGTGGTGCCGGTTGAGGGTTTCCGCGGTTTCGCGAATCTCGCGCTCGCCACTGAGAAAAATGAGAATGTCGCCATCGCCATAACTGGCGGCTTCGTCCACTGCAGCGACGATGTGGCGCTGCATCCCCTCGTCGCGCTCGTCGATGTTCTCCTCGCCCGGGACACGATGGATGACCTCAACCGGGTAGGCTCGGCCCGAGACCATGATGATGGGCGCGTCGCCAAAGTGTCGCGAAAAGCGCTGCGGATCGATGGTGGCGCTGGTAATGACGACCTTGAGGTCAGGCCGGCGCGGGAGCAGGGTCTTGACATAGCCAAGCAAGAAATCGATGTTGAGACTGCGTTCATGGGCTTCGTCGATGATGATGGTGTCGTAGGCGTCCAGGTCTTGGTCACCCTGCGTCTCGGCCAAAAGGATGCCGTCGGTCATCAACTTCACGAGCGTGTCGGGCGAGGTGTGATCACCAAACCGGACTTTGTATCCCACGATGTGCGCCGGGGCGGCGAGTTCCTCGGCGACCCGGGCCGCCACTGCTCGGGCCGCGATCCGCCGGGGCTGGGTGTGCCCGATCTGCCCGCGCACCCCGCGTCCGAGCTCCAGGCAGATCTTGGGGAGCTGGGTGGTTTTGCCCGAGCCGGTTTCGCCGCAGACCACAACGACCTGGTGTGCCTGGATCGCCGAGGCGATCTCCTCGCGACGCTGGCTTACGGGCAGGTCGGCGGGGTAGTCGATGCGGGGGACGAGGGAGCGACGGCGAGCGGCCCTGGCCGCGGCATGCCCAATCTGGGCCTCCAGGCGCAGAACATCTTCAGGGTCCACGCCCTCGCGACGGGTCAACGCTCGAAGCCGCTCGCGCAGGCGCCGGAAGTCAGCAAGCATGCACGAGTTGAGGCGAAGCTCAAGATCAGCGGCTGAAGGAAGTGGGCCACGAGGCTGAGTTGGGTGACTGGGTCGCACGTCGCGGAGAGGGTAGGTGGGCCCCATGGGGGTGTGCGCCAAGGGCAGGTGGGTACACTTGGATTCATGGGCACCAACTCCAATATGATCATTGCCTCGCTGGCGGTGCTCTCGCCACTACCGATGGTGATAATCGTGTGGTTGATGTGGCGGCTGCGAAACGACCCCGGGCGACGCCAAGCCGTCCTGTCGAGATTGCAGGTTTGGCCAAGTCTCGGCTTCGCGACCGTCTACGTAGTGTTCATTGGATGGCTGCGTCAGCCCGGCAGCTTCCTCTTTGGTGTGGTTGACGCGATCCCCATGGCGGGTGTCATCGCAGCATCCGGATTGTGGCCGCGATTGCGAGCTCGCGTGGGGACCGAGCCGCGCTGTGCTAAGTGCGAGTATGACCTTTCCGGCGTGCATGAGTCAGATGGGTCGAGCATCGAGAATGGAGGGGCCTGCCCCGAGTGCGGAGCGGGACTAAAGAAGTTTGGGGCGACGATTGCAGGTCACCGCGCCTTTTCCACAAGGCTGGCCATGGTCATCGTGATGCTGCATCTGCCTTTCGCCATGTCCGTCGGTGGCAGTCTTCTGGGCGGCCCCTTGGTCTTGCAGGCGAACCTCCTGAGGTTTTCGCCCACGGGATCGCTGATTGCGCACGTCACCGGTTCACGCTCGTTTACCACGCTGGCATGGGACGAACTCAAGAAGCGTCCGCTCACGGCGGGGGAGCGTGACACGTTGGCCGCCGGACTGCTTACTCGTTCGGCTCGTCAACTTCACAGCGGCAGCGCGGAGACGGACTGGCTGCTCGCCGAATCAACTTCCGGGCAACTATCGAAGGAAAACCGGCAGCGGGCGCTGCGCCGGTTCGTGTCCATCCGGCTGTTCTCGAACGGCGACGGCATCACCCGCGCGGCGGGCCTCAATGGGGATCAGGCATGGGGACTCGGTGGGTTGTTCGCTGGGTACTCGATCGTTACAGTGAGGGGCGAGGTGCGTGATGGGAAGAACCTCACGGTGATGCCATCAGGCGAGCGGCAGCTTGGCCTCTCAAGCGTCCAACTGGCACGATCACCACCCCTGAACCAGTTAGACCTCCGAGGTGCCATCGATGGGCTTGACGCTCTGGTCACGCTGCCTCCGGGTTGCCACACTTCAGTATGGGTGATCGCCCGACCCGATGGGCGTGACCCTGGTACTGCCGCATGGTTCAACGGAGTACCCGTCGTAGAGCCAGAGGCAATCTCGGTACGTTTTGACCTTGAGTAACCGCGGCCTGATTGGTTCCCCGCTATTTCTCACCCGTTTGGCTCAACTGCAACTTCAGCACATCCAGCTTGTCGGGCGAACCCGCCACCGGGCCAAAGAGCATGATCGCGGGGGCGGGCCCTAGCACCGCGCGGGGCACGAACGGCTCCCCCAGGATGTTGGCCGGCGATTGGCCAGGTTGCCACCCCCGAGGCACAAAGACCAGCGACCCCTGCAGGGCGACAAAGTACCCCTGCTGGGCCGGGTCGGGCGAGGCGACCGCCGCGATCGACTTTGGGGGCAGTGGATCGAAGGCCCCAACATCCGCACTGAACACCCCCATCGCTCCGTGGCGCGGGCTCAGGCAGACCAGAGGCGCCACCACTTGGGCCGGGGCAGAGCCGCCGAGCCTTGGCGGCGCGGGCATTGCGCCGGGAGACGTGATCGCCATCTGGTGGGCGAGCAAAATGTCCCCCGACCGGCTGAGGGCCCGCCGGTAGATTGACGAGCCGAACTTCACCGGCGCCAGTTTTCCTTCGCGAGACAATCGCAGCCCCTCGAGCTCCGTCCCCTCCTTGTTTTGACGGGGCACAAAGACCAGCGAGGGGTCATCGCCCACCAGCGGGTAGGCGTAGGACGCGTCGGGAGCCAGCAACGTGTCGCGTCCAGAGTCTGAAAGCAGGCAGAGTGACCGATTCGCGTCGCCGATCTTCCGGGAGGTGTAGATGAGTGCCCCGTCGCTCGTCAGCGTTGCGTGGGCGTTGATGTTGTTGTCTTTGACAAGCCAGTCGAGGTGCCCGCTCGACCAAGAAACCTTTCCGAGCCAGCGCTGGCCGTCGCGCTGGGGGGCTTCGACCAAAAACCCGGAGTTGTCGGCGGCCCGCCCGAGCATCAGCCCACCGGGGATCAGCGCCGAGTTTGCCGCCGGCTTAATAACGCCCTGAGACGCGTCGTAGATGGTCAAGGTGGTGCGATTCGGGGGCAGCGCGCCGTCCTCGCCCAGGATGGTGGGCCAGTCCGGTGGCTCGCCACTTTGCACCGCCAGCCAGCGCCCGTCTGGCGAGAGCAGCGGCAGCGCCTGCCCGTCGTAGATGATCGGTCCCAGCGCCTGGATGTTCAGACGCACGGAAGCGTTGACGGTTGGGGCCTCTGCCTTGGTTGCAACCGGACCATCCGGAAGAGCTGCGGGGCCCCCCTTGGGAACCTGAACACCACGCGGAGCTGGACGTTCCACCACACACCCGGGCAGAAGCAATCCAAGCGCCCCGAGCAGGGCGAGAAAGGTGCAGCGCGGAGCCTTCACGAGCCCGTCCCCGGGTCGACTGGGGCTTCCGGAGCAGGCGGGGGCGTCACCGACACCGGCGGGGTCAAATCTTCCGGAGCCTGCAGCTCTTTACGCAAGAAATCCAGACGCTTGCGATACGGGATGTTCACCGGGTCCATCGCGTCGGTGTTGTTCACCACCACCGGCGTGATGAAGATCAGCAGCTCGGTGTTCCGCGTTTCTTTGTCGCGGCTCTTGAAGATCCAGTCCAGAAGTGGGATGTCCCCCAGCAGAGGGACCTTGCGGACCGTCTCGGTATCTTCCTTGCGGAGCAGCCCTGAGATCACCACCGTCTGCCCATCTCGCACCACAAGCTGCGTCGTCGTTTGGCGGCGATCAAAGATAAAGCTGCTGTTGGGCCCCGTGTCCGGCGAGATCGACGAAAGCTGCACATCCACTCTCAGGTCGACATCCCCCTTGACCGTGATGCGGGGGCGGGCCCGAAGCTGCAACCCCACGGCTCGATAGTCAAATGTCTGCGTCACGAGGCCGTTGCTGGAGGTGTTGGAGCTGGTGGGCACCAGCACATCCTGCCCGTCGAAGAACGACGTTTCTTGATTGTCGCTGGTGAAGACCTTCGGCTGGCTCAGAATCGACACCGCTTGCTTCTGCGCCAAGGCCTGCAGCAACGCGTTGATGCTCACGTTGACGTTGAGCACCGAGGTGTCGAAGAGGCTGGGGATGAGGTTGTTCTTCGTGCTGGACGTCGTCGAGTTGAGGTTGATGCTGTTGTCGCCGCTCAGGGTCGGGGTGAGTGTCCCACTCCCCCAGCGCAGGCCCAGGCTCAGCGAGTCGTCGGCGGAGATCTCGGCGACAATCGCCGAGATGAGCACCTGGCGGCCGGGCTTGTCCAGGGTTTCGATCATGCCGATGACCGATTGCTTGTATTCGGGCGGGGCCACGAGCATGATGGCGTTCTGACGCCACACCGGAACGACGCGAATCTGGCCGATGAGATTCGAGCTTTGGTGCCGGTCGGTGGGGGGACGCGAGCGCTGCCACCAGAAGGAAAGGAACTCATTCGTGCTGCCTCCATCAGCGTTGGTGTTCGTAGTGGTCGTCGTGCTGGTCTGCGTCGTCGAGAAGGGGCTGATGTTCGGGCTGCCCGAAGAGAGCCCCTCGGCGGCCCGCTTTACCTGGGCCAGCGTGCCGTCCTGCGAAAGCAGCGCGTTGATCTGCTCGGCCAGATCCTCGGCGGTCGCGTGCTTGAGCTCGATGTACGCGGGCAGTCCCACCGTCTGGGGCTGGTCCAGCCCTTCGATGATCTTGTCGATCACAGCCAGGTTGTCGACCGACTTGCTGACGACCACCAATCGCCCCGCGTCGGGCAACGCCTGAAACGAAAACTGGCCGGCCAGGCGCCCCACGCCTTGGCTCGACCCGCCGGAAGTCGAGCGGGTTTGCCCGCCTCCC
>JAKFUN010000123.1:22703-26619 GCA_021732675.1 Phycisphaerales bacterium | reverse complement strand
GCTGGTGGCAATCGCCGAACAAGAGCGATTCGCCGGGCGTGAGCGGGCCGCCGGGTGTCGGCACCACCAGCGCCGGCTACCAAGTTCCCAACGAGCCCGCCGCGGCACTCCTAATCCCTCTTGGGGCGTATGCAGACCAGACCTCTCCGTGGGGGCTTCTTGATACCAGCGGGGGAGGCGAAGAATGGAACGAAGATGTCCGCCCGGGCCAAACTGAGATTGGCTTCTTCCGAACCAGCCGCGGCTTGCTTGGATCATCAGCCGCAGATGGACCAGAACTTATACGGGACCACGTCTACTGGTATGGCGGGCAGTTTCCGTCTCAAAGTACTGGCCTAAGTTCTTTCAGGATTGCGTCCAGTGTGCCAGGGCCATCGGCACTTGCACTGATGTGTCTCTCGGTTCTCGCCCACCCCAGAAAAAGGATGTAACATGCTTCGCGTTAGCGCCGGCGGGGCGGCATTGAAATCGTGCCCCTGAAGTCCCGGCCTTGAGGGACTTCAGTGCCTGGGTGTCGTCATCTCCACCCGCACCAAAGTCAGTCCAAGCCCCGTCGAGAAGACCCCGATTTCGAAGGCATGACATTGATGACGCCCCGCTGATCACGGGGTTATGGGTTCCCTCATCAACACCAGCGCGGGAGCTGACTGCCCCGGCCAAACCTGCGGCTTCTGAGTCGTTCGATGATCGCAAAAAGAACAGGCCCTTGGCGAACGCCACGGGCCTTTGGCCTTGTCGATCCTGCACTCTCCGCCCGACTCATACGGTCCGGCAGCGAAGCTCATGCGAACCCCTGGAAGCAAGCAGAAAATGCTGAAGGGTGGGGGAATCGGGAGGACGAGGCCGCGCTCACCGACCCCGGCGACGGCCAGTGAGGCAGAGAACTCCAAGCGAAGCGAGGGCCGCGGCTCCCGGCGCGGGGACTGCCACCGGCAGGATCTGATCTTGATACTGCCCGCTGCGAAGCCCCACAAGCTCTTCCCCCCCAGCGCCGAGGCTGGCGGCCGAGAGGAGCCAACTGAGCTCCGACTGCACGCCACTGCCCAGCGCAGAGCCGTCGGTCTTGGTGGCGCGGAAGCTGCCTGAGGTGAGGTCAAGGCCGGAGCCGGTGGCCGCCGGGTTGAAGTCGGTGACGATCTCCCAGATTGCGAGCTGGAAGGCGGCAGCGAGGTTGTCAGAAGTACTCACGCGGCTCTGGCTGGAGTTTGCCGCGGTGTAGATAGAGCGGATGGCGTTGGCTTTGAGTGCGCCCATGGGTTCGCTGTCGGGGAGTTGGGCGAGCGAGACGACTTCGTACGCCCTGGTGGAGCTTGTGACGCGCTGGGAGAGGTCGGTGCAGTAGGTGAGCCAGTTGCCGTTGTAGGTGCCTGCCTCGCCCGTGCCGCCCGAGAGGGTGTGCCGAAGCTGGCCGGCGAAGACGTTTCCGTTGGTTGATGGGGAAGCGATGCGGACGTTGGACCCGGCACCGGTGCCGGTGTACTGAACGTTGATCACATTCGCCTGGGCCGCGCCCGCAAGAAGAAGCATGGCCCCGAAACCGAAAAAGCAAGTCTTCATGGTGTTTATCCCTCTCTATGGGTGGATTTTCGTAACGGGGGGACGATTGCCGTCCCCCCCGCCCCTGTCTCTCTCCAACGTGGGGCTGCTTACTTACAACATGCATCAAGACTGGCGAAAAACCAGCAAAGTGGGAGCTTTTGGCGCGGCTTGAGCGCTGGCGATGCGGGTGACGCGGCGCGTAGCGATACATGCCGCAACTTCGGCAGCGAGCCCGAGCCCTAGAACTACGAAGGCGGGAGGACGCAGGGGCAAGCGCTCGTCCCACAATGCAACAGGGCCGCCCCTTTCGAGGCGGCCCTGAGAAGCGATTGAGTTATCGAGTCGCAGCGATCAGCGGCGACGGCGGCCCATGGCGACCAGACCCGTGAGGCCAACCAGGGCAACCCCGGCGGGAGCGGGAACCAGATCGAGGCGCTTGTCCTTGGAGATGAGGAAGACCTGGCCGGGGGCGAGGACGAAATCCCACTGGAAGGCCCAGGTGATGTCGCCCGCGTTGGGGCCGGGGTTGTTGGAGAGGTTGTCGATCGCGCCGTTGCCGAAGAGCGCGACGATGGTCGGGAAGTTTCCGACGTCGAAGCGGTCCGGGGCGGGGGTCACCACCGTCTCGCTGACGTTGAAGCCACCGGCGAGATCGGTCTGCTGAGCCACGCGCCCGTTGAGGATCCGGCCGATATCGCCACCCGCGCTGCCACCCAGGTCAAAGTCCACGTACTGGAAGAACGACACGGTCTGGGCGACGCTGCCGACGTTACGGATGACGATGCTCTCGGCAAGGTCGGCGGCCCCGCTGCCGGCCGAACCGCCCCGCAACTGGTAGGCGATGTCGAAACGCAGCCCGCCCGCGTCGGTGTAACGCACCGAGAGGGTGTCGGCGCGGTTGTCGTCAAACGCGTTGGTGTCGGTGGCCTGGAAAGCGGTGAGCGGCACGCTATCCACCGCGACTTCATCGTTGAAGCCGTTGCCACGATAGAAGAACCGTTGATTGAACAACTGGTCCACGCCGTCAACGGTCCAACCGACCTGGTTGCCGGCGTTGAGGCTGAAGAACGCGTCGGAGTTTCCATCCGACAGCACGACGTTCTGACCAAGGGCCGCCGAAGCAAAGCCCATGGCCACAAGGCCAACACAAATCCCACGCATGTCTGCTCCTCCTAGTTGCCCGTTAGGGCGGGTACGAAACCTGTCTCAACCCAGAGTTTACACCCCAAGCGGGGGATGAACAAGCGAACAACGGCCCTCAAGGTCAGCAAACCGAACAGTTTGTCTAGAACTGGGGGTTTCCCGCCGGTGGTTTTGCCAGAAAGCCCGACGGGTCAAGCACTTATCCACATCGCCGGCACAGGTTCGGAGTGGGTTTGCCACTGGTCCTGGCGGCCATTCTCAATCTCGCGACGAACCAGTTGACCCGGGTCCTCGCGGGCGCCGCTGGGGTACCTCGGCGGATGGAGCAGCGCACAGGCCAACACTGTCGCGTGCCGCCTCTGTGCCACGATACCGTGACCCTGATGGACACCAAAGCTCCCAGCACCCCAGCCGCGGCTGCTTCCGCAGGCTTCACCCATCTGCACCTGCACACCGAGTACTCGCTGCTAGATGGCGGCAACCAGATCGAGAAGCTCGTCGCGCGCGTGGCCGAACTGGGAATGAAGGCGTGCGCCATCACCGATCACGGGAACATCTTCGGGGCGGTCGCCTTTTACGCCGCGTGCAAGGAAAAAGGCATCAAGCCCATCCTTGGCGTCGAGGCGTATGTCACACCCCCCGGCAAGCCCCGCACCGATCGCACCTACAGCGGCGGGGGCGAAGGGGGCTATCACCTGGTGCTGCTCGCCGAAAATAGCGTCGGCTGGCAGAACATGCTCAAGCTGTGCAGCCAGGCGTATCTCACCGGGTTTTATTACAAGCCACGCATCGATCGCGAACTTCTCGCGGCTCACAGCGAGGGGTTGATCGCCATCAACGGGCACCTTGGCAGCGAGATCGGTGACCACCTGCTGGCGTTTCATCGCAGCGGCGACCCCAAGCACTGGGCCGCGGCGGTGGAGAGTGCGTCCTGGCACGCAGCCGCCTTTGGCGGCAAGAAGTGGTCGAGTGGCCAAGTGGCTGAGTGGTCGAGTGAAAAGCAAGGTTCGGTGCCTTCCCTCACTCAACCACTTGACCACTCAACCACTCGACCACTTCCGTCTTTCTTCATCGAACTCCAGCACCATGTGCCGGAGCAGAACGCCATCAACCCGCTGCTGATCAAACTCGCACGCGAGCTGAACCTGCCGCTGGTGTGCGACAACGATGCCCACTTTCTCAGGGCCGACGACCACGACGCGCACGACACGCTGATTTGCATCTCGACGGGCAA
>JAKFUN010000123.1:0-21928 GCA_021732675.1 Phycisphaerales bacterium | reverse complement strand
GATATCGATATCGACCTATGCCAGGACGGCCGGGGCGAGGTCATCAACTACGTTCGCAATAAATACGGGCACGTCGCCCAGATCATCACCTTCGGAACGCTGAAGGCCCGGGCCGCGATTCGAGATGTGGGGCGCGTGCTGGAGATCCCGCTGCCTGAGGTCGATCGCATCGCCAAGCTGATCCCCGAACAGCTCAACATCACCATCGAAGAGGCGCTCAAAGCCGAGCCCGACCTCCAGAAGCTCTACGACACCGACGAGCGATACAAGCAACTGCTGGACAACGCGATCGCGCTCGAAGGCCACACCCGGCACGCGGGCGTACACGCGGCCGGCGTCATCGTCGCCACCCGCCCGCTCGATGAGATCGTGCCGCTGTATAAACAACCCGGCAACGACAGCAACGACATCATCACGCAGTGGGACGGGCCCACGTGCGAGAAGATGGGCCTGCTCAAGATGGACTTTTTGGGCCTGCGCACCCTGAGCGTGATCGAGCGGGCAAAGCGACTGATTCGGGAAACGATGAGCGAAGAGGAAATTTGGGGCGCTGTTGGGCGCGGCGGCGATTTTCTGAAGTGGCAAAGTGGCAAAGTGGCGGAGTGGCGAAGTGAAGATCAAGACCTTTCGGGATCCGATCGTTTGGCAGCGCGGGATGGATCTGGCGAGGGCGATCTACCGCGCGACCGACTCAATGCCCAAATCGGAGATGTTCGGCCTCACAAGCCAGATGCGCCGAGCGGCGACGTCGATTCCGATGAACATCGCGGAGGGTTTCGGAAAGCACACTCGCCCGGAGTTCGTTCACGGACTTCGGATCGCGATGGGATCACTCCACGAACTGGAGACAGCATTCGAGCTGGCGACATCCCTCGGGCTGATCAAGACTCAGAACAAGGTTCTGGAGCTGCTGGCGGAAGAGGACCGGCTTCTGAACTCCCTCATTCGCAAACTCGAGACCAAGACCCGCGAGGAGAAAAAGAAAATCTAGAGTCGGCGACGGATGAGAAGTGGCGAAGTGAACAGAGCCCGCCGAACGCCATCACTTCGCCACTTTGCCACTCTGCCACTCTGCCACTTCTCGCCCATCCCCTCGACCTCGAACGCCTCCCCGCCACCGACCCCCACGTCTTCCGCCTCTTCCAACGTGCCGAAACCACCGGCGTCTTCCAGTTTGAATCCGGCGGCATGCGCCGACTGCTCACCGAGATGAAGCCCGACCGGCTCGAAGACCTCATCGCCGCCAACGCCCTCTTTCGGCCCGGTCCCATGGACCTCATCCCCGACTACAACCGCCGCAAGCACGGCACCGAAGAAGTTCCCAAGGTTCACGACATCGTCGACACCTACACCGCCGAGACCTACGGCGTCATGGTCTACCAAGAGCAGGTCATGCAGATCGTGCACGGCCTGGGCGGCATCAAGCTGCGCGACGCCTACACGCTCATCAAGAACATCTCCAAGAAAAAGCACGACAAGATCGAGAAAGAACGCCCCAAGTTTGTCGATGGGGCGCAGAAGCAAGGCCTCACCAAGCAAGCCGCCGAGGATCTGTTTGAACTCATCTTGAAGTTCGCCGGCTACGGCTTCAACAAAAGCCACTCCACCGGCTACGCCATCGTCGCGTACCAGACGGCCTACCTCAAGACCTATTTCCCCCACCAGTACATGGCGGCCTTCCTCACCTACGAAAGCCAGGCCAACAAGGCTTCGGACTGGATTCCATACCTCGAAGATTGCCGCCGCACCCGACGCATTGATCCGGCGACGGGCGAGACAGTGGGCGTGGGTGTGGAAGTAAAGCCCCCGGACATCAACTTGTCGCAGGCGGAGTTTGCCGTAGTGCGAGAAGGCACTAGGCAACAGGCACTAGGCATTAGGGAAGAGACTGCGAATCCGACGACAAACGCGTCAGCAAGTGCCGCCCCTAGTGCCCAGTGCCTAGTGCCTAGTGCCTCCACCGCCTCCCACATCCGCTTCGGGCTCAAAGCCATCAAGGGCGTGGGCGACAAAGCGATCGAGTCCGTCGTCGTCGAGCGCACCAAGGGCGGGCCCTTCACCAGCGTCTTTGATTTCTGCGAGCGGATGCCGCCGGGGGTGATTACCAAGTCCATGCTCGAAAGCCTCGTCACCTGCGGGGCCTTCGACAGCGTACACGGACGCCAGAATCGGGCCGCGATGCTGGGCACCATCGAGGGGGCACTCAGCGCCGGGCAACGCCTCGCGGCTGACAAGGCCGCCGGCCAGAGCGGGCTCTTCGGGGCTCCATCCGGCGAGACCAAGGCCGCCGCCAAAGCCGCAACGCCCCTTAGCCGCGCCGAAGCCTGGAGCGAAGCGGAAACCCTGCGCCGCGAGAAAGAAACCCTGGGCTTCTATGTCAGCAGTCACCCGCTGGAACGCTGGCGGGCCTGGGGCAGCGCGTTCGCAACGACCACCACCGCCGCGGCCAAAGAACTCACGCAGGATCAACGCGTGGTGATGGCGGCGATGGTCCAGTCGACTCGCACCATCGTCATCCGCAACGGCAAAAACGCCGGGCAGAAGATGGCGATCCTCACCGTCGAGGACCTGGCCGGGGCCTGCGAGGTCGTCCTCTTCTCCGACGCCTACACCAAGTTCCAGCACCTGGCGATCGACGAGGCGGTCCTCTTCGTGCTCGGTCGCCTCGATCTCTCGCGGGGCGACCCGCAGATCATCGCCGACCGGCTGGTGCCCATCGACTGCGTGCCCGTCGACGCCGGCAAGCTGCGCTTGTTCCTCGACGAAACCAAGCTCAACGGGCACGCCGGCGAAGCCTTGGCGATGGTCGCCAAGACGCTGCGCGAGCGCACCAACGTTCCGGTCGCGGCGACGAAACCCGCCCTCGACGTCAAGGGCGAAGGTGCCCCCAGCCTCTTCTCGGTTGAGATCGTGCTGGGCCTCGCCGACTCCGTCGCCGTTCTGAGCGCCGACCCCAAGCTGCGCGTCACCCTCGCGCCCGCGGCCATCGAGGGCATGGAAGCCGCCCTCGGCGCGGGCATGGTCAAGGTGGCCGCGTCGTTGGCCCTCGAGAAGGCGGAGCCGAAGAAGAAATGGGAACGCCGCCGAGGCGGGGGCGACGAGGACTAAACCCGGCACATGACGAAAAACCCCACGCCTGAGCGTGGGGTTCCTAGCAGCTATCACCGGCTCCGCACTACGGCCCGCGGCTTACGGGCAATCACCGCCCGCGATCACGTTCAGCAGCGCGTCGATGTCGCCCTGATCGGCGTTTCCATCCTGGTTGAAGTCCGGGTCGATGCCCGTGTAGTTGTCGCCACCGGCCACGACATCGATGAGGAAGTCGATGTCGCCCTGATCGGCATTGCCGTCCTGATTGACGTCGGAATCACAGGCCGGGGGAGGCGGGGGAGGCGGAGGCACGTTGTGTCCGGTGATGAAGACAAGCGCCGAATCGCTGACGAGGCTGCCGCAGGTGTTGGAGACTCGAACCTGATAGAAGCCCTCGCTGCTGGCATCCAGCGGATCGATCGTGAGGTTGTCAGTGGTGACGCCGCTGAACCTGGAGCTGTTGACCAAGTCAACGCCCTCCTTCATCCACTGATAGGAGAGGGGGTAGTCGTTGCCGTCAGCGTCGACCCGAAGGTCCACTGAACGCCCCTCTCGGGCGTCCGCGTCCATGGGCTGAGCGACAATGAAGGGCGAACTGACGCTGCAGCTGGATTGCGGGCTGGCCAGCGCCGCGGTCATGACGTTGCCAAGCTCCGGGCCCCGAAGGTGGGTTTGGCCGAAGGGCCCGCCGCTGAAAAGGTCCTGGTAGTAGGTCGCGGCAAAGACCACCGACTGGTTGTCCTCGGCCTCGATGAGGTCGTTGTTGTACGACACCGACTCGCCGGGGCCGATCATGAAGGGTGCCCCATCCAACTGCACCGTGCTGGTCACCACCGGGTCGTTGGGCATGAGGGCTTCGAGGGTGACATTGCCCATCGACACCATCGCCCGGCGTTCCACCCAAATGGCCTGCCCGGGGTCGTTGTTGGTGACCGTGACGCTGATGGAGTCCCCGCCACCGGAGCCGAAGCTCAGGTCGGTGCTGATCGAGGGAAGCAGCGGCTGCGTAGCGGGCGAGGAGCCGCCCCCCGGGTTCGGGACCTGGCCATTCACGGTCGCGATGGCGCCGTGGCGCTTCCATCGCACCGAGATCGGGCTGGTGGAGCTGAGCTGGCGGAGCGACACCCCGAAGTGCTCGATCACGTTCACGGGCGTGAGGTGCTGCGGGTTGCGATAGTCGATGATCGTCGACAACCCGCTGGCCGACAGCGTGACCGTCGGCGAGCCGTAGTTCCCGTTGTGGTACGTGTGCACCACGTCCTGCGGGCGGATGTCCTCGATCTCGATCTCGAACTCGTCGCAGGGTTCGTCGCAACGGTTGTGGCAGTCGAAGTTCGACAGCCCGCCCGAGATCGTGTACCCCGTCTGTGCGAGCGACAACGCCGGCAGACCCAGCAGGACCAACGCCACAACATCCAGTCGTTTCATAACGACCTCCTCTTTTGTTGATGAGTAGAACAACCGACTCGCCGAAGACCGGAAACGCCGGAATTCGTTGGCGCTGTGCCCTTACGCCGCGAGTTTCGACCGAGAGATCAGCACCATACCACGATGCATTGCATCTGGTGCCTGATTTCTGACAAGATAATCCAAAATCAATCTTTCCAGCACAACACTCACCCTTGCGGGTCCATGGTTTCGCCCGGCAGCTTCACTTTGACCCCTCGAAAACCCTTGCTTCTGCCTGCCTATCGAGCGTGCCGACAAAAAACCCGCGCCGAAGCGCGGGCCTTTGAACTATCCCAGGTTCTTCAACCCCGCGCCACGTTCAGGGGCACTGTCCGCCCGCGATCACGTTCAGCAGCGCGTCGATGTCGTTCGCGTCGGCGTTGCCGTCCTTGTTGAAGTCGGGGTCGATTGCGTTGGGGTTTGGCCCCCCCGCCACCACACCGATCAAGTAGTCCAGATCATTCTGGTCCGCGTTGCCATCGCCGTTGACATCGGGGTTGCAGATGTCGACACACTGGGGAGCGACAATGGTGAGCTCGTCGATGGCGGCCTCGACGATCGCCGACACGCGCTCCGTCGCCACGAACCGCAAGCGTGTCGTCGCCGATGGGGTGATGTACTGCCCGACTCGGAAACTGCGCTGCACCCACCCGCCGGCCACGTCTTGCCCTCCAGGTCCGACCGTCTCCACCCGGGTCCAAGTGGTGCCGTCCGGGGAAATGTCCACCGAGAGGGTGTTGTTGTTGCTGATGATGCTGTTGAAGAACCACCGGTAGTACGAGATCGTCGCCTCGGGAGCCCGATCGAGGTCGTACGCCCGGCTTACCAGGGTCGTGAAACCCCCGTCCAGGTCGTATGTCCCCTGGGCCACGCCGGGGCGCCCATCCGTCACCCAGCAGTTGACCCCCGCGCCCAGGGTCACGTCATTCTCGGGCTGAGCCTGAAATCGCCCGTCCGGGTCTTGCCGATTCCAGCGCCCCGTGGTCGCGGTGTCGCCCGGCTGCCCGCCCACCCAACCCGCATTGCCAGCCTCAAAGTCCTCCCGGTAACGCACCGCCAGCTCGCCCGGCAGGGCGGTGTAGGTCGTCCCCGGCGCCGAGGTGGGAAGCGTTGCCACCCCCGATGTCACGCCTCGGGCCTCGAAGTAATACTCCGGGCGATCCCCGCAACCAAACCCGGGCAGCGTGGCAGTCCAGGTCACCCCGGTGGTCGGGGGCGTCAGCGGCACTTCCGCGAATGGCATCGACGCTGCCAGGCGATAGCGCAGCATCGCCGAACCCTCCACCAGCGTGTCATTGATCGCATCGATCCGCACCCCCAGCGTCGTCGCTTGCCCAGGCAAAACCGGGGACTGCGCCAGGATCAGCGGGCTCACATAGACCGCCGGGTTCTTCGAAATCGGCGCGGAAGAGACCAGTGAAAACGGCTGCGGGCCCTCCGGCACATTGAACGCCTTGACCCGCACCGTCCACAGCCCCGGCTCCGGATTGTCAACCCGCACCTGCTCCAGATTGTCCAGCCGATTCGCCTGCGTCCGAGCCGCATTGGCACTCGGGTTGGCCGGGTCCAGCGTCCACGGGAACGAACGCGCGCCCGACGGCGAGACCAACTCCAAGTCGAGGTCGTTCACCAGCGCCGGAATCACGTTCGCCACCCCCGGCACGTCATCCCACGCCAGCGTTACCACCAACGCGGAGTCCCCCGGAACGACGTTGATCATGAACGAGGGTTCCGCCCCCGTCGACGCCGCGTCTTCCAGAAAAGTCCCTTGCCGCATCAAATCAATCGCGGCCTGTACCCGAATCGATCCGTACCCAGACTGGTAATCTGGCCCGGGATTGCCAAGATCCACCGCCGACTGCGCGAAGAACACCTTGAGCGTCGAGTTGCGCGGATCCGCCAGAAACGGATACTGGACACGATAGTCCTGCATCAGCAACGCCGCACACCCCGTCACCGTCGGAGTGGCCATCGACGTGCCGCACAGAGATCCGTACGCCGTCGGGCTCGACCCAAAGCAGCTTGTCACGCCCAAATCGCCCCCGACCTGACACCCAGGAGCGACAAAGTCCGGCTTCATGCGTCCGTCGTCGGTCGGACCCCAGCCGGTAAAGTTGGTGATCGAGTCATCGTTGGAGTTGACCGCGCCGATCGACAAATGGTTCTTGGCGCCCGAGGGTGGGCCGATGGTGCGATAGCCGTTCCCGCAGCGTCCGCTGAATCGCTCATTGCCCGCCGCCCACACCACCCGGAACGGAGCGCCGCCCGTCACCGCCGAACCCCGCACAATCGCATCGATGGTGCGGTCCGTCTCCTGATAATCCCCCTCCCACGCGCAGTCAAAGTTGTTGTTCGCGACATTGGTGCCGATCGAGTTGGTCGCGATGTGGGCCCCGGCGGCGAACGCGGTGGTGTAGTCAGCCACAAGGTCCGCCGGGTTGGTATAGAGCCAGCCGCTGATGCCGGTAATGTCCAGGGCCGCGGAGACAAAGGTCACTCCGGGAGCCATGCCCCGATTGGCTCCGCCACTGGCCGCCCCCGTGCCTCCGACCGTGCCGGCGACATGCGTAGAGTGGTCACTCACGGGCGACGAGTCAATCACATTGGTCCGCCCGATCAGGTCCATGTGATTCGACAGCACACTGCCCGAATCAAAGACCAGAACCTTCACCCCCGCGCCGTTCAAGTTGTAAGGCGATTCCTGCACGATCCCCGCACCCGTGAGGGCCCGGTTCTCGGCGTTCACCGCCTGGAACAACGCAGCCGCCGGCTCAATCCACTGCACCATCGACTCGCGGGCCAACGCCGCCACATTCGCCCGGGGCATCTCGACCACGGCGTAGTTGGAAATGCCGATCGCATCGCGCACCTTGCCACCAAACGACTCGACCCGCTTCAGGACCGCCTGCTCGGGAAGCACGTCATCATGAAACTGCACGTACACCGCGATCCACTCCCCGCCTCGTGCCTGAGCGTCTGGGAGAGTGTCCGCCGGGGCGCTGCCGGTTGCCCACGGGATCCGGTCGCCATTGATCAGCGCCCGGTGAAGCTTCCACGCCGGGTCGATGGCGCTCACGCCCACCACCCACGGAGCCAGCCCGGCCGGGTTGAGGGTGCGAGCGTCCAGGGTCGCAAAGAACGAAAAATCCCCCAGCGGCGCGTTGAGGGTCATGCCGCTGGCCAATAACTGGGCCCGCCCCGCATCCGTTATCGGGGCGTTGAGCTTGACCACCACCCGGGGATCGTCAGGCCGCGCTGCGAGGGACTCGAGGGTCTTGTTCAGGCCCTGACCAACCGCAAACTCGGGGGCAGCCGCGCCGCTTTTCCACTGGATCTGGGCGGAGACCCCGCCGGCCAACCCCGCAAGGCACGCAGCCGCACACAGACGCTGGATAAATCGCATGTGATACTCCTGGGATTCGAATGGTCTTTCCGCTGGGTCAGTACGGGTCATTCGCCCAAATAGTTTGACATATTCAAGAACAAATGCAAGCCCCAGGCAATACAAAGCCCAAAAAAAACTCCAGGTCAGACCCGGAGTTGCGTTCTTCAACGTTGCTTTGGTGAGATCAGGCCTTGTACGCCGCCGCCACCTTGGCGATCGCCTCGGCGACCTGCGCGATCTGCTCGTCGGAGAGATCGTGGTGCATGGGCAGGCTGAGCACCTTGGCCGCCATGGCGTCGGCGACCGGGCAGTCGTCGCGGTCATACTCCTCGAGCGCGGGCTGCTTGGGGAGGCTGCGGGGGTAGTGGGTCGCGCTGGGCACACCCTCGGCCTTGAGGGCGTTCGAAAACTCATCGCGCGTGCAGGTGAGCTTGGCCAGATCCAGTTGCAGGGTGTAGAGGTGGAACGAGGCGACCGCGCCCGCCGTGGTCTTGGGGGTCTTGATCCCGGGGATCTTCCCCAGCAGCTTGTCGTACTTCGCGGCATTGGCCCGGCGCACGTTGGTCTGATCGGCCAAGCGATCCAGGCGTGAACACCCGATCGCCCCCGCCATGTCGTTCATGCGATAGTTGTACCCCACGCGCTCGTGGAGGTACTTCTCGGTCTCCCCGTGGCTGCGAAGCAGCTTGATGTCGTTGGCCAGCCCATCATCGTTGCAAGTAATCAGCCCCCCCTCGCCCGTCGCCAGGTTCTTGGTGGCGTACATCGAGTAGGTCACCGCATCGCCGAAGGCCCCAAGCCCCTTGCCTTTGTACGTCGCCAGGTGGGCCTGGGCAGCGTCATAAATCACCATCAGATTGTGCTTCTCGGCCAGCTCCTGAATGCCGTCGATGTCGACGGGACAGCCATAGAGGTGGGTCGCGGCAATCGCGGTGGTGCCGCGCGTCACCTTGCGGGCGGCATCCTTGACATCAATCTGAAAGGTGTCGGGATCGCAGTCCACAAAGATCGGCACCCCGCCCCGGGCGACCACCATGCTCACGGTTGCGATGTAGCTCCAGGCAGGCACGAGGACTTCATCGCCGGGGCTGATCAGGCTCTCGTAGGCAAGCTGCAGCGCGCACGTGCCGTTGGCACAGGTCATGGCGTGCTTGGCTTCAGTGAGCTTTCCCCAGCGTTCTTCGAGCTCGGCGCACTTGGTGTTGGCGCGAAGCATTCCGGTCTTCAGGACTCCAACGCAGGCGTCAATGTCCGCCGGCGTGAGCGCGGTGGACATGAAGGGAACCGGCTTGGAAGCGACCGGAGTGCCTCCAAACAACGCCAGGGACTTGGTTTTTTCACTACGGGCCGTGGGGGCGGACAGACTGGTCAACGCCGGACTCCTTGGATGGTCGCGCCCGATACGCGGGGCGAAGAAGGCTTCGCGAAAACGCGAAACCTTGCAGACCCCGAGGCCGGCTGGCCCGGGTCCGCAACGCACAACAGTAGCCCCCGCCCGGCCCGCCGCAAAGCCCCGACGCCAGCGATCCACCAGACAAACCCCGGTCACGGGCCGGGAGTGCGAATACGCATCGCCCCAAGTTTGCGCGCCAAAATGGAACAAGCCCCCGCCCGACAACCGTATAGTTGTCACATGCAGAAAAACCCATTGCTGTGGTCCGGGCTGCTGGTGGCTAGCAGCCTGTTGACCGCTCCCTCGCTCGCGCAACCGGAACCCGGGCGGGCAGAACAAAGACCGGAAAATCAGGCGGAACCCAAGGCAGACGCCAAGCCCGAGCCCGCGGCCATGCCCCGCATCACCCCTGAACTGCTCAGCCAGTTCGGGGGCGTGATGTGCGTGACAGCCCCCAGCCGGCGCGCCGAGATGGGTTTTCAGCAGCCCTCCAAGATCGCCGAGGTGCTGGTGCGGGGCGGGGCGGAAGTGACCAAAGGCCAAGTGATCGTGCGGGGCGATGACGCCGAAGAAATCGCCTTGCTCAAGCTCCAAAAAGTACGGGCCGAGAGCGACGTACCCGTGCAGCGGGCCAAGGCGGGAATGGACCTGGCGAAGGTCGAGTCCGAACGCCTGGAAGACATCAAGGGCAAAGGTGGGAGCAGCCCCCAAGAGGTCGAGCGAGCCCGCCTGACCTACGAGACCGCGCGGATGGACTACCTCGCTGCCCAGCGCCAACAGACCGAAGAAGTGCTGCAGCTCCCCCGCCTCCAGGCCCGCGTCGATCGCCTGCGAATCGAGGCCCCTTTCGACGGCGTGGTTGACCTTGTCTCGGTCGATGTCGGCCAGAGCGTCGGCGAGGCCGACAAGATCGTTCGGGTCGTCAACATCGACACACTGTGGATCGACGTGGGCGCCCCGACTCAGAACGCCAAGACCCTGACCCTCAAACCGGGAGACACGGCCTGGGTGATGCTCGATGTCGCCGGGCAGCCCATGATGCGCCAAGCCAAAGTGATCGAAGTCTCCCCGACCGCGGACCTGGGCTCGCGCACCCGGCGCGTCCGCGTCGAAGTCGCCAACCCCAAGGGCCCCCAGCGAGTCATCGCCGGCGAGGCCGCGTGGGTCCGCTTTGTTGAACCTTCCGCCGAACTGGCCGCCAAACTCATCGAGGCCCGGCCCGCCCAGTAAACGCCCGCGAGATTGACGCCATGCCCCTGACAGACCTCTCAAGCCTTCGCACCCCCGGCTGGCAACGCGTGATCGGGGAACTCTCTTCGCCCAGCGGCGATGATCGCGTTTTTTTGCTGCGCTTGCTCGGAGTTCTGGGCCAAGTGAGCGGCGCCCGTCAGGCCGTTCTCTGGACCCTCTCCGGGTCCGGCGACGACGCCATGGGCTTTGAGCCCAAGCCCGCGCTCGTCTGGCCTTTCGGGCCCGACGTCGTCGACGCCCAGGGCCGGATGAGCGTGCCGGTGGATGCGCTCTTTGAGCAAGGAAAAGACGCTGGCGTCGAAGGTGCGGGCGAAACCCGCAGCGCCGCCCGAGCCGCCGCCACCTCGCGCCAAGCCGAGATCTACGGCTTGGAATCCGAAGGCCTGATGTACGACCCCCAGGCGGTCAAGGGCTACGTCATCGCTGTCCCCGTCGCCTGGGGCCTGCCCGCCGAATCCTCCAACCTCCCGTTGCAGGGGGTTGTCACTCTCATGCTCGACGGCCGCTCGCGCCAGGCGGTGCAAACCACCCTGGCGCTCGTAGAGGTGCTCACCGGCTACGCCTTCACGCATGCCGCCCAGCAGGCCCTGCGCCGCGTCCGGGCTTCCTCCGCGTCACTCGAGCTGGCCGCCCGGCTGATCGCGTCGATCAATCAAACCCGCGACTTCAAAGGCGCGGCCCTCCAGTTTGTGAACGACCTGTGCCGCCAGCTTTCGGTGGATCGTGTCGCGATGGGCTTTGCCCACGGGGCCGGCTCGCGTCCCGGGGGCGAGGGGCCACGCGAGGTACGCGTGACCGCGCTCAGCGACACCGAAAACCTCGACCGCCGGATGGCGATGGTGCAGCGCCTTGAGAACGCGATGAACGAATGCCTGGATCAAGAACAGGCCGTGCTCTATCCGCCCCCCGCCGCCCAGGGGGACGCGCTTTTGGCCCAGGCCGTGACCCACGCCCATCGCGAACTCGCCGCCCTCGACGCCAACCTGAAGGTCGCGTCCATGCCCGTGCGCATCAGCGACACCAAGGGCGATCGCATCATCGGCGTCGTGCTGATCGAATCCGCCGGGAGCGGCACGATCGACGTCGCCACCGTCGAACTCCTCCAAGCCACCCTCGACCTGGTCGGCCCGGTGCTCGAAGTCCGCCGGCGCGAAGACCGAAACCTCGCCCTGCGAACCTACGACGAAGGGGTGAAGGCCGGTGCCTGGCTGGTGGGCCCAAAGCACACGGTGTGGAAGCTCGTGGGCGTCGCGATCGTACTGGTCTTCGCCTTCATGACGCTCTACACCACCCCCTATCGCGTGGGAGCCCCGATGTCGCTCCAGCCACGCGAAAAACGGACGATCTCCATGCCCTTCGACGGCGTGCTGTCGGACGTCAAAAAGGGAGTCGAAGCGGGCCTGCGCGTGACCGAGGGCCAGCCCCTGGCATCGCTGGACACCCGCGAGATGGTCCTCTCGTCTCTGGAAGCCGACGCGCAGGAGTTGCAGTACAGCAAGCAGGCCGACGAAGCCCTGCGCAAGGGCGACCTGGCCGACGAAACTCAGAGCCGGGCCCGGGCGACGCAATATCGCGCCCACGCCGACCTGTTGCGCAGCCAGATCAGCCGGAGCCACATCGTCGCCCCCATCAGCGGGTTGATCACCTCAGGCGACCTCAAAGACAAAGTGGGCTCGGCGGTCAAGCTGGGCGAAAAGCTCTTCGAAATCGCCGACACCTCGAACATGCAGGTGCTGGCCCGGGTTGATGATCGCGACATCGCGCTCATTCATGTCGGCCAGACCGGCCAGATCAGCCCCAAGGCCGACCCGAGCCTGAAAGTCGACTTCGAGGTCGAGCAGATCGTGCCCGCGTCGCAGGCCGTGGAAGGAAAGAACATTTTCGAGGTTCGGGGGCGCCTGGTCGGGCGCGAGGCCCCGCTGTGGCTCTTGCCAGGGGTAGAGGGGCAGGCCAAGTTCAACGCCGAGCGTCATAGCTTGGCGTGGATCGCCTCGCGTCGTGTGCTGGATCAGCTTCGCATCTGGCTCTGGTGGTAACTTCCCATGTCCGAACGCAGCACATTTTCCCCCTTTTGGCATCGCGTCCGCGTGATGAAGCCCCGCCTGCGCCCGCACGTGCAGATCACCCGCCAGCACTACCGGGGCCGACGCTGGCACGTGGTTCACGACCCCTCCTCCAACCAGTTTTATCGCCTCAACCCCGTCGCCCACGAGTTCCTCGGCATGCTCGACGGCCATCGCACCGTCGAAGAGGTCTGGCAGTTCGCCATCACCAAACACGCCGACGGTGCCCTCACCCAGAACGAAGTCATCCAGCTCCTCTCCCAGCTCTTTGGCAGCAACCTGCTCACCGGGGACATCCCCCCCGAAACCGAGCAGTTGCTCCGCCGCGGGCGCGAACGCCTGGGCAAACGCTTCCAGCAGCAAGCCATCGGGCTGATGTACTTTCGCGTCAAGCTCTTCAACCCAGATCGCCTGCTCGCTTGGCTGCTGCCGATCTTCCGCCCCCTCCTGTCCAAGGCCGGGCTCTTGCTCTGGACCATCTGGGTGGTGGCCGGGCTTGTCGCCATCTCCGGCCACATTGACGACTTCCTCAGCCAGGTCGGCAACGCCGTCGCCCCTTCCAACTGGGCGCTGATGGCCGTGGCCTTCGTCGCGCTCAAGCTCTGGCACGAAACCGGGCACGGCCTCATCTGCAAGCGCTTCGGGGGCCAGGTCCCCGAGTTCGGCGCCATGATGCTCGTGCTGATCCCCGCGCCCTATGTCGACGCGTCTTCCGCATGGACCTTCAAAAGCCGCTGGCAGCGCGCCCTGGTCGGTGCAGGCGGCATGATCTTCGAACTCGCCATCGCCTCGGGCGCGGCCTTTGTCTGGCTCAACTCTCCCGAGGGAAGCCTCGCCCACCAGTTGGCCTACAACCTCATCTTCACCGCCGGCGTCGCAACCATCATCTTCAACGCCAACCCGCTCATGAAGTTTGACGGCTACTACATCCTGAGCGATCTGATCGAGGTCCCCAACCTCATGCAGCGCTCCACCCAAATGCTCACATTCCTGGCCCAGCGCCAGCTCTTCCGCAACAAAGACGCCCAGCCCCCAACCGCCAACCCCAGCGAAGCCCTCGTGCTCCTGGCCTACGGCATTCTGGCAGGCATCTATCGCATCTTTCTCTTTGTCTCCATCACCCTCTACGTCATGGGTCAGATGTTCGCCATCGGGCTCTTCCTGGCGATCTGGACCAGCGCAATGTGGTTTCTGCTTCCCTTGGGCAAGTTTGTCCACTGGCTGGCCTCCTCTCCCGCCCTGGCCGAGAAACGGGGCCGCGCCATTCTGACCAGCATCGCCAGCGCCGCGATGGTCGTGCTCCTGCTGGGTGCTGTCCCCGCCCCGGATCGCCGCCGGGTCTCTGGCGTCGTAGAGAGCGACGAGCGCACCGGCGTGTACTTCGACGTCGATGGCTTTGTCACGCGGGCGCTCGTCAAGCCCGGACAAGCCGTCCGCGCAGGCGACCTGCTCGTCGAGGTCGACTGCGAGCAAGTCAACGCCCAACTCATCCTCGCCAACGCGCAGCTCGTCGAAGCCGAGAGCCGCGAGCGCGAAGCAACGGTCAAACACCTCGCCGCGGCTCAGGTCGCGCACGAATACTCCGAGGCCCTCCGGGGCCAGATCGCAATGCTCGAGGGCCGGCGCGCCAACGCCCTCGTCCGCGCCCCGCACGACGGAGTCGTCGTCACCCGCGACCCCAACGACCTGGTCGGCTCCTACGTCAAGGCGGGCCAACCCCTCTGCGAGGTCGCCCGGGTCGACTCGCTGCGGGTGACCGCCGTCATCACCCAGCCCGAAGCCTCGTGGATCACGCAAGACAACTACAAAGTCGAAGCCCGCTTCGTCAGCAACCCCAACTCCGTCGTCACTCTCAATCGCCAGCGCGTCATCAACGCGGGCACCAAAGAACTGCCCCACGAGTCCCTGGGCTACCTGGGGGGCGGGGGTATCGAAACCGACGCCCACGACAAGACCGGGCGCCTCGCCCGGGCCGCGATGTTCAAAGGATACTTCATCGCCGAGCACGGCCCGGGCAGCTTTGGCCCGGGCGTCATGCCCGGCACGCGGGTTCATCTTCGCTTTCAGCTCCCCCGCCGCCCACTGCTGGCCCAGTGGATCGACGAAATCGAAAAAACCCTCCAAGGACGGGCAAAGGTGTGAGCCAGCTCCTGACGCGATATTCGGTCCTCTACGAGTCGATGCGCAGCCGGCGCGTCCGCGCCGAGGTGCCCAAGGGGCTCGACATGGCCGCGTCGCGCCTCGCGACGGCCATCAAGCACCGGCGGATGGGCCTCACCCGACTCCTCCACGACGCCGCCTTGGTCGACACCCTGCGTTCGGAATATCGCTCGATGTCCGACGCCGCCCTGGACGAGTCGCTGCGGGCCTTGCGCGAGCGGTTCACCCGCCGCCGCCAGACCGAAGACGACGTGCGCCACGGGCTGGCGGGCGTGCGCGAAGTGGCCCGCCGACACAACGGCGAAGAGGCCTACCCCGTCCAGCTCGCCGGAGCCTTGGCCCTCTACCACGGGCGAATCATCGAAATGTTGACCGGCGAGGGAAAGACCCTGACCGGATCACTCGCCGCGACACTGATGGCGTGGCGCCATCGCCGGGTTCACGTCTTCACCGTGAATGACTACCTCGCCCAACGCGACGCAGAATCCCGCGGGCCGATCTTCCGTCGTTGCGGCATCGACGCCGGAGCCATCACCCAGGACATCCAGCCCCACGAGCGCTTCGCCATCTACGCCAAGAGCATCGTCTACGGCACGCCCAAGCAAATCGTCGCCGACTGGCTCCGCGACCAGATCCGCCTCGGCCGCGCCGGCTCCGCCTGGTCCGCCCGGCGCCAGCTCGCCTTCGCCGGCGCTGAAGACCAAAGCCCCATGGTTCCCGGGCTGCGCGCCGCCCTGGTCGACGAGGCCGACGCCGTGCTCATCGACGAAGGCGTCGTGCCGTTGATCATCGCCCGCTCCCGGCGCGAAGACGACATGGCCAAGACCTATCGCGAAGCCGCCGCCCTCGCCGGCAAGCTCGACGAAGGCCCCGACTACCTCCTCCAACACACCCAGCGCCGCGTCGAACTCCGGCCCCGTGGCCAAGACCGCCTCCGCCAGATGTTCCAGGATCTTGCCGCCCGTGGGGGCGAACCCATCTGGCGGGCCAGCCGCCGGGGAGAAGAGCTTGTCCGCCAGGCGCTGGTCGCCCGCGCCTGCTACATCCACGGGCAGCAATACCAGATCGTCGACGGCAAGGTCGTCATCGTCGACGAATACACCGGGCGCTTTCTCCCCGACCGAAGCTGGGAACACGGCCTGCACCAAGCCGTCGAAGCAAAGGAAGGCCTCGAAGTCACCGCCGACCGCGAGACGCTGGCTCGCATGAGCTTCCAACGCTTCTATCGAAGCTACCCGTTCCTCTGCGGCATGACCGGCACCGCCGCGGATGCCACCACCGAAATGCAATCGGTCTACTCGCGCCCCGTGACAGTGGTGCCGACCAATCGCCCCATCGCCCGCGTGCAGCAACCCCTGCGGGTCTTTCGAGCCGCCCGCGACAAATGGGCGGCGATCGCAGCGTCCATCGAAGAAGTTCATCGCGCCGGTCGCCCAATCCTCGTCGGCACACGCTCCATCGCCGCCTCCGAGCTCCTCAGCCGCCTGCTCACCATGCGCGGCCTGAGCCATCAAGTTCTCAACGCCAACTTCGACAAGGACGAAGCAGACGTCATCTCCAAAGCCGGCGTTGGTGGCCTCAGCGCCGCCATCACCGTCGCAACCAACATGGCCGGACGCGGGACCGACATCAAGCCCGACGCCCAAGCCCTTGCCAACGGCGGCCTGCATGTCCTCCTCACCGAAATGCACGGCGCCAAACGCGTCGATCGACAGTTCATCGGGCGCGCCGGTCGCCAGGGCGACCCGGGCTCGGCGCAGATCTTCGTGAGCTTCGAAGACGAACTCGTCCAGCGACACGCACCCCTACTGGCCCGCCTCATGCGCGAACGCTCACGCGAACCAGAGCTCAGCAGCATCACCCTGGCGGCCCGGCTCTTCCGGCTGGCGCAGTGGCGCAGCGAAGCCCGCGACCGCCGCAACCGCGCCGCCGTCCTGCGCCAGGACGACTGGATCGACAAACACCTCCCCGGGGCCTAGCCACCCCGGCCCGGCTCTGACCCCAACGCAATCGCCCCGACCAAGATCAGTCGGGGCGATCGATCGATGCGCTCGGATGTTGAACTCGCGAAAACCGCCTGCCCAAACTCAGAACTTGAAGGTCCTCACCAGACTCTGCAAGCGCTCGCTCTGCTCGCTCAAGAGCGCCGCGGCTTTGGCCGCCTGGGCCGCCCCGTCCGCGCTCTCGCGAGTCACCGCATTGATCTGCGCAATGTTCTTGGCAATCTGCTGGCTGGTGCTGCTCTGCTCTTCAGCCGCCGCGGCGATCGACTGCACCATCCCCGTCAGCCCCTGGCTGCTCTGCGTGATCCGCCCCAGCGCATCCCCGGCACTGTTGGCCAGCTCCACACCCTTGTGAACCCGCGCGCTCCCCGCCTCCATCTGCTTGACCGCCGTGCTCGTGTCCGCCTGAATCTCCTTGATCGAGCTCGCCACCTCTTCAGTCGCCTTCGTGGTCCGCTCCGCCAGCTTTCGCACCTCATCGGCCACCACCGCGAACCCTCGCCCGTGCTCCCCGGCCCGCGCCGCCTCGATCGCCGCGTTCAGGGCCAGCAGGTTGGTCTGCTCCGCAATGTCGTTGATCACCTCGATGATCTGCCCGATCTGCTCACTCTTCTTCCCCAGGCTGGCGACGGCCTGAGCGCTCCGCCCCACTTCCTGGGCAATCCCGCGCATCTCGTCGACCGTCTGCGTCACCACCTGCCCGCCCGTGCACGCGTCGTCCTGGCTGGCCTTCGCGGCCCCCGCCGCGTCCTGCCCCTTCTGCGCCACTTCCTGCACGCTCGCGTTCATCTCTTCCACCGCCGCTGCCACCTGCGTCGTCTGGCCTTCCTGCTGCTGCAACCCCGTGGCCATCTCCTCAGCGCTCGCCGCGATCTGCGTACTGGCCGCCGCCACCTGCTGCGCCGTGCCCGCCACGTCCTTGATCGTGCTCTGCAACTTCTCAATGAAGTTGTTGAACCCGCGGCCCAGTTCGCCCAACTCATCGCTCGAGTTCAACTCAATCCGCTGAGTCAGATCCCCTTCACCCTGCGCAATGTCATTCACGCGATCCCGCAGCAGGTTGATCGGCTTCACAAACCCGCGAGCGACATACCACGCCACCAGGCCCACCAACAACCCGCACACCCCCACCACCCCGGCGACCTGCGCGCGAATCGCCGTCACCGTCGCCCCAGTGTCGGCCTCCGCCACCCTCACCAACATCGACCAGTTAAGCCCCGCGTAGCCCATAGCACCCTGGGCGTGGGCAAACCCGCACGTCTGCCAGCTTTCGTTGGTCGAGTGCTGGGTGCGTGCGAAGCCCATGTTCCCTTGCATGGCCAGCTTCGCCGCCTCCACACCCCGCTCCGCCAGGTTGGTCTTGAGGATCACCCCATCCGTGTCGCGCTTCAGCGCCCCCCCGTTGTTGGCCGGGTCACAGTCCACAATCACCCGCCCTTGCGAATCCAGCAACGTGAACTCGGCCGTCTTCAGGTTTTCAGACTGAAGCGTCTCATACTCCGCCATCACCATGTCCTCGACCAGCGAGAACCGCGCATAGTTTTTCCACACCCCGATCGTCTTCCCGTCCTGATCCTTCACCGGTGCCGAAAACCCCACCGTCAGCCCATTGTTTTTGTATAGCTTCTGCACCATCGGGTCGGCGTAGACATCCTCCACCACCGTGCCAGTCAGCGCCTTGGTCGAAAGGAACTTCCCCGCCATCGCATCGCGGAACCACGTAGTGTGCGCAAAGTTCTGCCCGTAGATCGCGCTGGTATCCAACGTGTTGCCCGCCGGATCCTTGGTGTTCACCGAGATCACCTTGCCCTCAGTATCCACAAACAGCGTCAGGTCGTAGATCCCGTACAGCGCGGCATACTGGTTCATCGTCTCCGAGATCGCCCCGCCAGGCTTGTACCAATGCTCCTTCTGCAGCACGATCTGGTTGACACCAAACGCCTGCACGTCCCCATACCGCTCGAACAGGTTCCGGTCGATCTTGTCCAGCAGGTTGCTGGCCACCGACTGAAAACGCACCCCCGCGGAATCCTGAATCTTGGCCGTGGCGAACCAAGCCAGACCGGCCACCGCCAAAGCGGGGACCATCCCGATGGTGAGGAACATGGACGTGAGTTTTCGCTTGATTTTCATGAATGAATCTCCAGGGACCGGAAAAGGACACCGCCGCCCTCATCGGACCAGCAACTCGCCAAGTCAAGATTCATCGACTCCCGATTCGGGATGGGTGTCGGTCTGTATCACGCCGGGGGAGTATTCGGACCGTTCATTTCGCGATCGAGTGATCCCGTTACCGGGGAGGCTCCGGGGTGGGAGCAAGACCCCGTATAACGTTCTCGCGTGCCCGATCAATGTGAAAGCCAACTTCCCCCCTGGGGAGACGAAACCCGCGACGAGCGACTCGACCGCCTGCTGCGCAAGGCCCGCTCCCTCGCCCACCAGCCCGGCGTCTACCTCATGAAGGACCACGCCGGGGTGGTTCTCTACGTCGGCAAAGCCCTCAGCCTGCCGGATCGCGTCAGTTCCTACTTCGTCCCGTCCGCCGATCTTGGCCCCAAAAAGCACGCCATGCTCGATGTCGTCCACGACCTCGAAGTCCTCCTCTGCGAAAGCGAGTGGGAAGCCCTCCTCACCGAAAACCGGCTCATCAAGGACATCAAGCCCCGCTTCAACGTGCGCCTCACCGACGACAAGACCTTCCCCTACCTCGCCGTCACCACCCGCGAGGACTTTCCCCGCGTCTTCGTCACCCGCTCCCCCGCCAGCCAAGAACTCAAGGGCGCCAAAATCTTCGGCCCCTTCACCAACGCCGGAGCCCTCCGCGAGGCCATCCAGGTCCTCCAGCGCGTCTTTAGGTTCCGTACCTGCCGGCTCGACATCGTGGCCGGCGACCCCAAAAACGCCAAGTTCCGCCCCTGCCTGCTCTACTCCATCAACCAGTGCACCGCCCCCTGCGCCGACAAAATCCCCAAGGCCCCCTACCGCGACGACATCGAGCGCTTCGTCCGATTTCTGGACAGCAAACGCAGCGCCATGCTCCGCGAAATGAAGACCGAGATGGAGGCCGCCGCCGCCGAGCTCAAGTTCGAAAAAGCCGCGGCCATCCGCGACCAAATCCGCGCCATCGAAAAACTCGACCAGCGCGCCAGCCGCGATGACCACTGGCAACCCGAATCCGAGAGCTTCATCTTCGAACCCGACAAAGCCCTCAAAAGCCTCCAGCGCACCCTCGATCTCGAAGAACCCATCCGCTGCATCGAATGCATCGACATCGCCCACCTCAAAGGCAACGAAACCGTCGGCAGCAAGGTCTGCTTCATCGACGGCCGCCCCTTCAAGGACGAATACCGCCGCTACAAAATCAAAACCGTCGAAGGTGGCAACGACGACTACGCCAGCATCCGCGAGGTCGTCAGCCGCCGCTATCGCGAAGCCGGCGACGGCCACGAGCTCTACCCCGATGTCGTCGTGATCGACGGGGGACTCGGACAACTCCACGCCGCTCTCGAAGTCTTCGGGCTCCTCAGCATCAAGCCCCCAATGGTCATCAGCCTCGCCAAAAAAGAAGAACTCATCTACGTTCAGGAACGCAGCGAGCCCATCCGCCTCGGTCGCGAAAACCTCGGCCTCAAACTGGTACAGTCCATCCGCGACGAAGCCCACCGCTTCGCCCAGCACTACCACCACATCCTGCGCCGAAAGCGAACCATCGAGGAATAGACCTCGCCCCTACGACTGCGAACCGGGAGCGCCGTTCACACTCGCGCGTATCGCACCCGCACCCTCGCATGATCCACCCACCCAGCCCCCGCACGCCTGATCACTGCGGCGCTCTCGCCCGCAACGCTACTCCAGCTTCGTCTTCGCCGGAACCGGCGCTGGGGCCGTGGCCGGGGCCGCAGGCTTCTCAGCGGGAACCGCCTCCGACTTCACCCCGGCCTTGTAGTCGTTGTTCATGATAACGATGAGCCGATCCGTGATGTCCACGCCCTCAGATGCGAACAAGACCCGCTTGTTCGCCACCACCTGATTCAACTCCTTCATTCCCGACCGCTCCGGCAGCCCGATCGAGCGATCGTCAAACATCACCAGATCGATCCCATCACGCTTCGCCAGCGCCGCGATCGCCTCCGTCGCCTTCCCATACAGATCGCGGATCACATCCCCCGACGTGATATCCAGCACCCGCGTGTACAGCTCGCTCTTGCCCTGGATCGACTGGCGAAGAATCACCGCCTCCAGCGACTTGTTGGTGCGAGTCTTCGTGTCCTTGGGGTCGACCGTCATCTTCAACTCGGTTTCGATCTCCTCGGCCTGCTTCTTGAGCTTCTCCAGCTCCTCCTTGAACTCCTTCTGCTTCGCATCGATGTCCTTGTTCCGGTCCGTCAGCTCGTTCAGCCCGTTGTACAGCCGCTGGAGGTCGACGATCGCCAGCGTCGTGGGCGCCGGGGCACTGGCCCGCTGCAGCCCCCCGTGCGACGCAAACCCGCCAACCAAACCCAAGCTCGCCGCCGAGACCAAGGCGGCCGGCACAAAGAACCAGCGAGAGCGATACGACATTCGAAAACTCCTGAAAAATCGCCCCGCCCATCGCGGAGCCACACCCCTGTTCCGATTCCTTGAACAGTATTCAGAGGCAAAGACCCGCGAACATCACCCCTGCGCGCAGCGAGCTTCGACCACCCCGCTCAGGCGTAACGCCTCGCTCATCAAGTGCGACGCCGCCGCCAGATCCTGAGTTCGCGCCGGCTCTGCAATGTTCGGAACATTGACAAGCACGTTCCAGCGAGCGCTCCGCGCCCCCGCCTCCGCAAGAATCGCCGCAATCGCCAGATCCGACCTCAAATGCGCGTTGCTCGTGCCGCACAAGCCCTCAAACCGCCTCAGCAGCTCCACGCACGCCGCCATCATCGCCAACGGAACATCCACCCCCGCCCGCACTGCCTCCCCCCACTCACGCTCTCGCCTTGGGTCACCCTCCGGCAATCGCGAAAGCTCGTTCACCAGCCCATACGCCGCGGCATCCTCATCCGCCAGCCGCAGCAACATCCCCACCCCGCGCTCCAGCGTCTCCAGCGACTCGCGCAGCGGCTCTACTTGCGCCGCCAGGCTCTTCTTCCCCACCGAATAGCTC
>JAKFUN010000134.1 GCA_021732675.1 Phycisphaerales bacterium | reverse complement strand
CACCAACGTCGCCACCCCCGGCCAGAGGGCCCACGTCGCTGACCGAGACCGCCCCGGATTCACCCGGGCCCTCCCCAGGGTCGGTGATGTTCTTGAGCTCGACGTCCACCTGAGGCAAGGTTTCAGCCACCGAGGGAGTTTCGAGCGATAACCCCCCGGCGGCTTCGATGTCCTTGAGGTCCCCCTGGCTCAGGATCGCCATCTCGATGGCGCCCGCGCCGGGGTCGCCCTCGCCCTTGCCCCCCGGACCATGCCCAACCAGAATGAAGGCAGAGAGGAGCCACGCGATCGCATGAATACACAGCGAGAGAGCCGCCGCCGCGACCGTTGCGTTGCGCACCCATCGCACAAGGGTCTGCCCCAGCGTCGGGGGAACTTCCTCGCCCGGTGGGGCTTGCAAACTGCCGGTCATGGCGTCTTGGGTGGGCATGTTTGGGTTCTGTCGCATGCAGATCTCAGGAGAACCTTTCGCCAGCGTCAGACTCTATGGACCAGGGCATCGTTTGGTTGCAGGGCTGGTCGATCGGCTACGCTACGCCGACCCCCCTGGAGAAGAAGATGCCAAACGTTCGATCGGCCCGTCACAACGCCGAGACCAGTCCAGCCACACCGATCGGCTATCGCCGGATTCTGCTCAAGCTCAGCGGCGAGGCCTTCTGCAAGCCCGGCAGCTTCGGAATCGAACCCGCCGAACTGGACCTGATCGCCGCCGAGCTCAAGAGCGCCGCCGCCGTCGGGGCCCAGCTCGCCATCGTCGTCGGGGGGGGCAACATCATCCGCGGGGCGGAGCTGGCCGCCCAGGGGCACATCGTTCAGGCGACTGCCGACCACATGGGAATGCTGGGCACCGTCATCAACGCGCTCGCCCTGAAGGAAAAACTCGTCTCCATCGGGGTGGACTGCCGGGTGATGAGCGCCATCGAGATCCGGGCGGTGGCCGAGGTTTTCATCCGCGGGCGGGCCCTGCGGCACATGGAAAAAGGCCGGGTGGTCATCCTGGCCGCGGGCACCGGCAACCCGTTCTTTACCACCGACACCTGCGCCGCCCTGCGCGCCACCGAGCTCGATTGCGACATTCTCCTCAAAGCCACCAAGGTCGACGGGGTTTACACCGCTGACCCCAAGAAGGACCCCAGCGCCACCAAGTATGACGAGCTCAGCTTCGCCGACGCAATGACGAAGAAGCTTCGCGTGATGGACATGACGGCGTTGGCGATGTGCAGTGAGCAAAAAATCCCCGTGATCGTCTTTGATTTCAAAAAGCCGGGAAATATCACCCGGGTCGTTCGCGGCGAGCGCATCGGCACCCTGCTGCGAAGCGTCTGACCGGGCCCGCCACCACGTGGATGGCCGCCCCGTCGACTTCTGCCATATCCGATACCGACCTCGCGGGCCTCGGGTTGCACCCGCGCTCCAAACCGCTACCCTGTTTCGCTGGCCGGCAAAGCCCCGGCCCGGAGAACCTGCCCCATGACCGACCCAGACACGATTTTGCTCGAAACCGAAGCCGGGATGGAAAAAGCCCTCGATTACCTCAAGAGCGAGCTGCGCGGCATTCGCACCGGCCGCGCCTCCCCCGCCATGGTCGAGCTCCTCAAAGTCGAGTGCTACGACAGCCTCAGCGAGCTCAAGAGCCTGGCCGCCATCAGCGTCCCAGAGCCCAGCCAGCTCCTAATCAAGCCCTTCGACTCCAGCATCGTCCACGCCATCAAGCAGGCCATCGAGAAGTCGGGCCTGGGGATCAACCCCATCGTCGAAGGCAAACAGCTTCGCCTGAGCATCCCGCCCATGTCCGCCGAGCGCCGCGCCAAAGACGCCGCACGCGTTCGCAAGATGGGCGAGGACGCTAAGGTCGCCCTGCGCAACCTGCGTCGGGACGGCAACAAGCACGCCGATAGCCTGAAGAATCAGCCCGGGGCCAACTACCCTGAGGACGAACTCGAAACCCTCAAGGAAGAGGTCCAGAGCCTGCTGAAGAAGTTCGAGGAAGATGTCGACAAGCGCGTCGAAGACAAGGCCAAGGAAATCTCGACGCTCTAGACGGCTCCGCCCCCATCAGGGTCCGCCAGAGTCCTCGCGGGCTCGTGCTCAAGTCCAAACCATCAGATCAAACCGACTCCCAAGGGGTCGGTTTTTTCATGGGTGCGTCGCGGAAGCCTCGCGCGTCGCCAAATCTTCATCAAGCCGCCCGCACTCGAAGGCCCGGATAAAGAAATGCCCGGCGGCTGCAATCGCCCCCAGCATCAGAATGCCGCACACTGCCCAAATCACGCCCCGCACCGCGTCGGGCAGGCCTCCGACGGAGCCACGCGTCAGATACAGAACGGCAGCAACCGCCAGGAGCAGCACACTCGCAACCAACCCGCGGCGAAAATACGCCCGCGCCGCAGTCGCCCGCCGAAGCACCGCGTACGCCGCCAAGAGCACAAACAAACCACCCAAAGTCCCCCGGAATGCAAACCAGGGAACCATCGAGACTGGGCCGGCACCCCGCTGGAAGACGATCCCTCCCGGGCCCCGAGTCGCGAGGTAGGAGAAAAACCCGCCCAACAGCGTGACCGCCGCGACACACACCAGCGTGAGGCCTTGCCCTTCCTGGAAAGGCCCGCGGGCAAACTGAAACCCGATCACTCCGGCCAAAACCATGAGAAGCTCAAATCCGAACATAATCCAAACTGCGTGAGGAGCAACCAGGGTCGAGGCGACACACATCGCAAGGGCCGATAATGCCAGAATCGCACTAAGGGCTCCGATGACGCGCAAAATTGAGTTAGGCAGGGGCATTGCTAGGCTCATGATCGGTTCAATTTCCGGACGTCATGACTTGGTTTGGGTGCGAGAGCTCATGGGAAGCGCGGCGAGTGCGATTCACCCCATGGAGTAGGTACGCAGGGTGAAGTTAGGTTGATCGGCGGACCGATGTCAGAATATGCCGCGTTCGCGAGAACTGAGGACGGGCTGACACGATGTCCAAGCGCACCGATCAAGAGCTAAGTCCGCGGGCCGTGCGTCAGATGTACGCCCGGGCGATGGCGCAATGGGCCTTGGAAACAATGGACTTGCGTCGCAGCGGGTTGCACATACCCAGTTCGCGGCCTGGGTCAGAATCACCGGCCTCTCCCTCTTTGGGGGGCCCCCGCTGGTTTTGCCGGTACGAGATCGGAACCGGGGCGCGGGATTTGCTGGCGTGGCGGCCAGCGGTTCGCAAAGCCGCATGACCCGCGTTGCAGGCGGGAGGAAGCGGAGTCGAGGAGACACACCATGGGCCGAATCACCAGCGGGACGGGCATTTTCAGCGGGCTGAACACCACGCAGATCATCGATCAGTTGATCGAGGCGTCGAGCGGGCCCAAGCGGCAGTCCCAGAACCGTCAGTCGCAGCTTCAGTTCCAGCAAAGCGCCTATCTGGACATCAACACCCGAATCGGGGCGTTGCGCGACTCGGCAAGGTCATTTCGAACCGACAAGGTCTTTCAGGCCAAGACAGCCACCGCCTCGGACAGCGACGCGGTGAGCGTCTCGGCCAGCAACAGCGCCTCGCCCGGGACGTACACGTTTCTCGTCGACCGGCTGGTGACCACCCAGCAGGGGCTGAGCCGCGGGTTTTCGGACCGGAACGACTCGGCGCTGGGCGCGACGGCGTTCACTTTTGAGGGCGCGGAGGCCCGGTTGGACAAGGACATCAATCTCTCTGACCTGAACAACGGGCAGGGGGTCTCGCGCGGGAGGATTGTGATCACCGACGGCGCGGGAGGGTTGAGCAACATCGATCTGTCGCGCTCGACCTCGGTCAACGAGGTTCTTGAAGCGATCAACGGCAACACCGGCAACGCGCGGGTGAGTGCTTCGGTGGAGGGGGGCAAGCTGGTCCTGAAGGACCTCAGCACTGGGGGCTCGGGCTCGCTGACCGTCGCCAACGGGGCGGGGTACACCACGGCGACGAGCCTGGGGATCGCCGGAACCGCGACCAATGGCAGGATCACCGGCTCCAACGTCTACACCCTGAACGGCAACACGCCCTTGTCAATTTTGAACGACGGGCGGGGGGTTTTCAGCCGCAACACCATCGGCACCGGCGCGTTCAACTTCACGCTGAACATCTCAGATTCCGGCGGGGGCTCGAACGCGGTCAACGTGAACATCGGCGATGTCTACCAGGACCAAGCCCAGACCGACGGGAGCACCAAACTCGTGAAGACTCAGGGGGCGGTGACAACGGTCAAAGGGGTGGTGGATCGCATCAATGGTGCGATCGCGGCCGCGGGGGTGAGCGGGGTGAGCGCCTCGATCGATTCTGAAAATGGCCGCCTGGTCATCAACGACGAGTTCGGGACGAACACGATCACGGTGGCCGAGAACGGAGACACGACCGCGGCCGACCTGGGGCTGAACGTCAGCCCCTCACCCCAGAGCATTCAGGGCAAGCGGATTTTTGCGGGGCTCAACTCGACGCTTGCCCGTGGGCTCAATGGCGGGGCGGGGGTGTCCGGCGATGGGCGCCTGAACTTCACCCTGCGGGACGGGAGCACCTTCAACACCACGATCGACACCACTGGCAACCTGTCGGACATTTTCGCGCAGATCCAGAACGCCAGCAACACTGGGAGCGGGGCCAAGGTCAGCATCAAGCTGGACAGCAACGGGACGGGAATCCTGGTCCGCGACCTGACCACCGGCTCGGGGAGTTTTCAGGTTTCGGGCACCACTGGCGCGGACACGGCCACGAGCCTCAAAATCGCCGGGAGCAGCACCTCCGGGGAGATCAAGTCGGGCAACTTGCAGCGGAGCTATGTGAGCCGCGCGACGCTGCTGAGCTCGCTGCGGGACGGGCAGGGGATCGGCACCGGCTCGTTTCGCGTGACGGATTCATATGGGAATACGAAGGCTTTCAATGTGACGGATAGCACTCGCTCGGTGGGCGATCTGCTCAGCGTGCTGAATAACTCGGGGCTGAAGGTGAAGTTCGCGATCAACGCGAACGGGGATGGGATCGAAGCGACCGAAGACCGCGGCACCGACCCCGAGGGCTCGCAGAAGATCAAGATCGCCGACGAGAGCGGCACGGTGGGCAAGGCCCTGAACCTGATAGGCGAAGCCAAGGGGACCGGGGCGAGCAACAAGATCGACGGGTCGTTCGAGCGTCGGGTGGAGTTCGCCGCGGGCGACACGCTGCAGGGAACGATTGACAAGATCAACTCGGCCGGCGTCGGGGTGAATGCCTCGCTCGTGCAGGACGGGAGCGGGAACACCCCGTTCCGAATCTCGCTGAGCAGTCAGCAGAGCGGGGCGGCCGGGCGTTTCATTCTGGACACGGGCGGATTTGATCTCGGGTTGCAAACCTTGGAGGCGGGCTCGGACAGCCGCGTGTTTTACGGGAGCGCCGACGCGTCACGGGCGATCGCCATCACAGGCTCGACCAACACGCTGGACACCGTGGTGCAGGGGCTGAAGCTGGACCTAAAGACTACCAGCACCGACCCCATCACGGTCAGCGTGGCGAGTGACACCGACGAGATCATCACGCAGGTCAAGACCTTCCTGACCACGTTCAACACCGCGATCACCCGCATCGACAACCAGACCCAGTACAACGAGACCTCCAACCGGGGGGGCCCGCTGCTGGGGGACTCCACCGCCCTCACGCTGCGCTCGCAGCTTTACTCAACCCTCCAGGCCAACGCCAGGGGCGTCTCGTCCCGCTACTCCAGCCTGTTGGACGTGGGGGTCGAGATCGGCGACGGGGGCACGGTGTCGCTGAACGAGGACAAGTTTCGCCAGGCTTTGACGACGGACTTCAACGCGGTGTCGGAGCTCTTCTCCGCCCGCGTGCAGGTCGACGATCAGCAGCTGGAGGTCGCGGGGACCAACGGGGGGGTCAAGGTCCGCAACCCCAACGCGGGCACGACCTTCTCGAGCCTGGGCCTGGCGGGGATCTTTGAGAACTTCGCCAACCGGTACATCGACTCGACCTCCGGGGTGCTCACCCTGGCCAGCAAGCGCGTCACCGACCAGATCAGCTTGCAGGCCGATCGCATCACGGCCTTCGACGCGCAGCTCGAGCGCAAGCGCGAGATCCTCCAGCGGCAATATCTCGCGGCTGAGTCGGCCATCGGCCAGCTGCAGAGCGCCCAGTCGTCGCTCAGCTCCATCGGCAGTGGCGGCTAAGGCGTCCAGGCACCAGCGACGAGAGAGCGAGCCCCCTGAAGTTGGCCCGCGGAAAGCCCGATACACCCGATCATGAGCACTCCGGCACAAATGTCCCCCAACGCCAACGCCTACCTCCGGACGCGGGTTTTGACCGCGACGCCCGAGGAGTTGCGTCTCATGCTGCTGGACGGGGCGATCAAGTTCTGCCGCCAGGGGCGCGAGGCAATGGAAAAGAAGAACTGGGAAGGCGCCCACACGGGCATTTCTCAGTGCCGCGACATTATCTTTGAGCTGCTGACGACGATCCGCGAGGAGATCGACCCGGATCTGGCCTCCAAGACCAAGGCCCTCTACTCGTTCATGTATCGCACTTTGGTTGAAGGCAAGTTCGAGAAGGACCTGACCAAGATCGACTCGGTGATCTCGCTCTTGGAGTTCGAGCGCGAGACCTGGGTGATGCTGATGGCCAAGCTCGCCGAAGAGCGGGGACGCACGGCCCCCGCCGCCGGGGCCCCGGGCGCCCCGACCAACGAAAAGCGCGTTCCCTTGAGCCTGCAGGCCTAGGCCCGGTCCTGACAAACTCCGGCCCGGCCAAGGCGGACCGCCCGCCCACCCCGCGATGCCCAGCGCATCGCGGCTTTGCTTTTGGCGAGGTCGGGCCGCGTGCCGATCACCCAGGACCCCGCGTTCCTCTGACCAGCGGGGCTTACTTCACGATGATGGTCGTGGGCGACATGAGCAGCACCGGCTCGTGGCGCATCTGCAACAGCCCGGCGATGGAGGGGGAGACCTGGCGCCAGGTCGACTCGCCCAGCAGCGCTCGCAGGCCCGAAGCGATCTCTGCGGGTACGCCGGAGAGGGCCAAAGACGCCTTTGATTGCCCAAACCCCTGCATGGCGTCTTCGATCACTTCGGTGAGGGACTGGGGCTGGGGGAAGTCGAAGACCTCGTAGTCTTCGGTGATCCCCGCCCGCTCGGCCAAGGCGTCGAGGGCTTCGCTTTCGCCCCCAACCTCGTCGGCCAGGCCCATGTCAATGGCTTTTTGCCCGGCGAAGAGCCAGCCCCCGGCCGTCTTGGCCAGATCCGCGTTGGGGCGCCCCTCGGCGACCCGCGATTTGAAGAGCTCGAAGGTCTGGGACATTTTGGCCTTGACGCTGGCAAGCTCGTCAGCGGTCCAGGCCCGGTCGGAGGCGAACATGGCAGCGCGGGGCCCCCGCGAGCGGGAAGTGATGCGAACCTGCAGCTTGTCGTACAGGCCCTTCATGCTGAACTTGCCCCCGACCACGCCGATCGAGCCGACGATGCTGGAGGGGCTGACGTAGACCTTCTCGCCTGCGGAGGCGATGTAGTAGCCCCCGCTGGCGGCCATTCCCCCAACGCTCACCCACACCGGCTTCTTGGCCGCGACGCGCTTGAGCCCCTGCCACATGATTTCAGAGGCGACCGCCGAGCCCCCCGGGGAGTTGATCCGGAGCAGCACGCCCTTGAAGTTGTCGTTGGCCGCGATGTCTTCCAGGGCATTCCGAATCGTGCGGCTGCCCACGCTCGCTTCACTGGTGAACCCACCTTGCGTCGAATCCCCATCCACGATGGCCCCGTCGACGTGTACAACCGCGATCGCCGGGCCGGTGGGGGTGACGTCGGGGGTCTTCTTGAGGAGGGAGAGAATGGCGAGCGGGTTGGCGGTGGCGGGGTCGATCTCGCCGCTGCTTCCGGCCTCGAGCTCGCTGAAGGTGACGTCTTGGCCATACATCTCGCCCAAGGCCATCGCGAGGTCGGGGAGATCCACCTGGCGATCGATCAGGCCCAACCTCTGGGCGTCGGACATCTCGGCCAGCCAAGTCTGATCCATCGCGTCGTCGAGCTTCTCGGAGGTCAGGTGTCGCCCCTCGAGAATCGGGGTGCGAGCCGAGGCGTACAACGTGTCGAGCAACTGCTCGATGTTGGTCGACCACTCGGGGCTGGGGGCGCTGCGGGTCATCTGCTCGTTGGCGCCCTTGAAGTCCCCCACTTGCACCATGTCGGCTTTGAGCCCGGCCCAGGCCAGGGTGTCGGCGAGGTACATCTCTTCGGTGTAGATGCCCGACACGGCGACTGAGCCGCCGGACTGGCCCAGCACGCCCTCGGCGTACGCGCCGAGCATGACTTCGCGGAGCCCGAAGTTTTCGGCAAAGACATGAACGCGTTTGCCGGCGTCGCGGACTCGCTTGATGGCGGCGCCGATCTCTTCGACCTGGGTGAGGGAAAGTTCAGCGTCCTTGATGCGGATGAGGAGGCCCGCGGCATCACCTTCGGCGACGTCGTCGATCGTCTCGACGATTTCGCGCAAGGTGGGGCGTTTGCTGCTGCCAGTGAGCCAATCGAGCTTGCCGGGGCGCTCGCGCGGCGCTTCGTCCAGGGTGAGGAGCTGGACCGTGGCGCCGGCCTTGGCGGGCGGGGCCTTCACGGGCTGGGTCTTCACGGGCTGGGCAAAGGCGAGTTCGCCAAAGGCGGCGCGGGCCTGGGGAGCCAGGCTCAGGCAGGCCACGCCGACCAGGGCAAGAATCATTCGAACGCGGGCGTGACGCATGGTGCAACTCCAAAAAAGGGCTGATGGGGGCGGGATCGTTTGCCCAGCATGCACGGGCACTATTCGTATCCGAGGCGTTCCAGGTCATCTTCGTCGAGCCCGAACTGATGACCCAGTTCGTGCAGCAGGGTGATTCGGATTTCCTCGCCGATCCGTTCATGCGAGTTGGGCTGGCTCCACCCCCCGGCGTGCTCGACGATGGCGATACGAAACAGACGGATCTCGCTGGGGACTTCATCGCCCTCCAGGCCCCGCTCGGTCAGGGGCACGCCCGTGTGCAGACCCATCAGGGCGTCCTCTTCCGTCTCGCCCAGTTCATCCAGCAGCGCCTGCTCGGGCGAATCGTCCACCACCACCGGCACTTCGTCAAGCATTTGGCGCAACGCTGCCGGCAGGCTTTGAATGGTCTGCTCCACAAGCTCGTCGAAGATGTTGCGCTGCTCGTCGGTCATGACTCTTTCGCACCTCGCTGGGGCTCAACAGTACCAAGGACATCGAGCACAGAAAGGGGCGGCTCCACGATCACCCCGACCAGCCGGGCGCAGTCGGAACAGACCCCCACCAGCCCGCCGGTCAGCAGGACAGAACCCAGCAGAACGAGCAACTGGGCGACCTGATCGGCCAACTGGGCCGCCCCCCCTTCGAGCTGCATCGCCCCCAGTCGTAGCGAGTCGCCCAGCACACAGAGGATCAGCACGCTCGCCAAGGCCCGCAGGGTCTGACGATCGGTGCGTCCAGATCGCATAAGGAAGCTGCGGGCGGCCAGCATCCGGGCGTTAGGGCGAAGGGCCAGGGTGATCGCCGCGATGCACAGGGCGGCGAAGAGTCGCGACAGCAATCGCCCCGCGTCGCTCGATGCTTTTGGGCCATAGGCCACGATGCCGACAGGATCGACAATCGTGTGGATGTAGTACAGAACCGCCAAGAGTGGGATGTAGGCCAGCACTCCCAGCATGGCGGCGCGGGAACCGGGGGTGGAGACCCCGCCAGCGTGGGGACGGATGAGCACCATCGCCCCCAGACCCGAGACCCCGGCCAGCAACACCGGTCCCAGAGTGACCCACCCCAGCGGACGGCTGGCACCGGTGAGCTCGACAATGCTGAAGACCCAGGTCCAGATGGCAGCCCCAAGGGCCCCGAAACTCCAGCAAATGATCCCCGCAGCCACCACCCAGGGGTATCGCACAGGGCGCAGCTCGTGAGCTTTGGGATCGACCACCGCCAACACGGTGGCCCGGACCGGCAGCCCGCACTCGGGGCAGACGGCGCGGATCGAAAGCCCCTTGAGGTTGTATCGGCAACGGGCGCAGGGGAGATTGCCCCCGAGCTCTCGGGCGATCGTGGTACGGCCAGGCTCTTCCCGCGCCGGGGCGGCGGGCGGGGGGGATTCCGACATCTGCTCAGAGTCTACCACATTTGTCGCGAACTGTGTACCAGGCCCTATACTCGGCTCGCATGTTGGTCCCTCCGCCGGTTGGCGAGGAAACCCCCCACCCAGCTTTCGGAGCGCCCGGCGTCCCTTCGCGATGAATCAAGACCTTCGAAACCTGCGCGACAACGTCAGCAAAGTCTTCTTTGGCGCCCCCGAGGTGCTCGAACGCGTCGTGTGCTGCCTGCTCGCACGCGGGCACTTGCTGCTCGAAGACGTGCCCGGGGTCGGCAAGACGGTGCTGGCGACCGCCCTCGCCCGAAGCCTGGATTGCACCTTCAGCCGCCTGCAACTCACGCCCGACCTGCTGCCCAGTGATATTCTGGGGGTCGAGATCTTCAATCGCACCACCAATGAGTTTGTGTTCAAACGCGGGCCCATTTTTGCAAACGTGGTTCTCGCCGACGAGATCAATCGCACCCCGCCCCGCACGCAGTCGGCGCTGCTGGAAGCCATGAACGAGGCGACAGTGTCGGTGGAGGGCCGGGTACTGACCCTCGACCAGCCCTTTATGGTGGTGGCGACACAGAACCCGTATGACTTTGAGGGGACGTATTTCCTTCCCGAAAATCAGCTCGACCGGTTTCTGATGCGGATCAGTCTGGGGTATCCAAGCCCCGAGGCGGAGGCCCGCGTTCTGGAAGTTCGCCCCGCTAACTCACCCCTGCACGACCTCAAGCCCGTGCTGTCGCGGGCGACGCTGCTGGCGTTGCAAGCGCAGGTGGACAAGGTGACGCTGTCGGAGCCGCTGCGGCAGTACATCGTGCGCTTCGCGACGGCGACGCGTGCCAGCGAGGCGTTGCTACACGGGCTTTCACCTCGCGGCTCTCTTGCCCTGGCCCAGGCCGCCCGCGCCACTGCCCTGCTCGCCGACCGAGACTACTGCACACCCGACGACGTGGTTCGCAACGTGGTGCCGGTGTGCGCTCATCGCGTGATCCCGCGGACCGCGCCGGGCCAGACGCCGATGCGCACCGAAGCGCTGCTGGAGACCATCCTGCATAGCGTGCCCAGCCCCACCTGAGTGAAGGCCTGTGCCCTGCAGAGGGTGCCGACCAGGAGCGACCCGAAATGGCCCGCGACGTACGATTTGAATCCACCACGCCGATCAAGTTTGACCCCAATCTCAAGCCCGGGGACGTGCCCCCTGCGCCGAATGTCTTTCCGTGGCCTCGCGATGCGCAAGGAAACCTGAAAGTGCTCTCGATCTGCGCGTGCGGGCTGTCGGCCAAGTTCCCGATCTGCGATGGGGGGCACAAGGCCTGCCGCGATACGGAGGAGCCCGGGCATGTCTATCGCTATGACCCGATCACCAAGGCGGTCATCGACAAGCGGGCTGAGTAAGAAGAAGGCACAAGGCACGCGGCATCAAGGCATCAGGGATTCAGGCCAGAGATGCCAAGCGCGTGAGTGCCTCACCAGTGAGCCGATGAATCGTCCATTCGCTCAGGGGTTCGGCGCCCAGGGCGCGATAGAACTTCAACGCTGGCTCGTTCCAGTCGAGCACGTTCCACTCCATGCGCGGGCACCCGCGAGCGATCGCGATTTTGGCAAGCCGCGCGAGCAGGGCTTTGCCTAGGCCGACGCCGCGGGCGGCCGGTCGCACGAACAGATCCTCGAGGTACACGCCCCGCTTGCCCTTCCAGGTTGAGAAGTTATGGAAAAATAGCGCAAAGCCCTGCGCCTCACCATCCACCAATCCGATCAGGCACTCGCACGCGGGCTTGGCGCCGAACAACGCATCGGTGATCATCGCGGGCGTGGCCTCGGCCGCCAAGGGCTCGCGCTCATACTCGGCCAGCTCCTTGATGAGCTGTACGATGAGCGTGACGTCGGCGGGCGTGGCTTCGCGAACCTCGATGCGTTGGGCGGAGCGGCTCATGACTTGGCTCCTCTTCCCGGCTTCATCAGCTTGCGGACCAACTCCATCGGGTGAATCGCGTCGCGCCGCACGCCATCGTGAATCTGATGGCGGCAACTGGTGCCCGGTGCGCACACTGTCGCCCCCGGTGCCGCCCGCAGCGCCGGAAAGAGCACCAGCTCGCCGATCTGGTTAGAAAGCGCAAACCGCTCGCGGGTGTAGCCGAACGACCCGGCCATGCCGCAGCAACCGGTGTCGAGCACCTTGATGGCGTCACCGGCGATGCGTTTGAGCAAGGCCGCGCTGGTCTGGATGCCCCACAGGGCTTTCTGGTGGCAATGCCCGTGCAGCAGCACCGCTTCTCGCGAGGCGTCGAACGCGGGCCGCACGGGGTGAGAATCCCAGCGGCGTTCGAGAAAGTCCTCGGGCAGCCACGCTTTGGCCGCGAGCTTCTTACGGAGTTCAAGCGGAGCACTGAGCTTGAGCGAAAGCCAGTCGTCCTTCATCGCGGAGAGGCACGAGGGCTCGGCCACCAGAATCGCCGCGACGCTCGCGTCGTCAATAAACCCGCGCAGCCGCGCGATGGTCGCGTCGACCTCGCCTTGGGCCTGCTCCAGCAGCCCCATCGAAATCTTCGCCCTGCCGCAGCACCCGGCGTTCGCCAGCTCCACCTGATACCCAAACGCCTCAAACACCTCGCGCACCGCCAGCCCGATGCCCGGCTCGTTGTACATCGTGAAGCAGTCGCCAAAGAGCACCACGCGGGGCTTGGCGTCGCGGCCCGATCCGCCACCCCCCCACTGCGACGCCAGCGACTTGGCAAACTTCGGCAGCGAACGCGAAGGGTGCAGGCCCAGCACGCGATTGAGTACGCCCCGCACCGGCGCCCACTGGTTCATCGCGTTGGCCGCACCGGGCAGCATCGCCCCCAGCCGGTTCAGCAGTCGCACCGCGCCCATCAGCCGCTTATCCAGCGGCACCCCGTGCGTGCGATGGCGCTGCGCCGTGTACTCGGCCTTCAAGCGGGAGATATCTACATTGCTCGGGCACTCGGTCTTGCACGCCTTGCACGAGAGGCACAAATCCAGCGTCTTCATCGTCTCCGCGTCGTTCCAGTTTGGTTGGCCTTCGCTGCCCAGTTGCCCGGTGATCGCCAGTCGCAGCGCGTTGCCCCGCCCTCGCGTGCTGTGGCGCTCGTCGAGGGTCGCCATGTAGCTGGGGCACATCGTGCCCCCCTGCTTCTTGCGGCACACCCCCGCGCCGTTGCACATCTCCACCGCGCCGTCAAAATCATGCTGGTCGGCGTAGTCGAAATAGGTTTGCACACCTTCGCGCACCGTCACCGGGCGACCCAAAGGCATCACTCGAAGCTGATGCGTGATGCTCGCCTTGGGGCGCGGGTGGTCGCCGGAGAGGTCGACAATGTTGCCGGGGTTGAGCAGATTCTGGGAATCGAATATCTGCTTGATTTCGCGGAACGCGCCCATGATTTCAGGGCCGTAGTAGTCTTCAAGAAACGGCGTGCGCACGCGTCCGTCGCCGTGCTCGCCGCTCATTACGCCGTGGAACTTTTTGGCGAGTTCCGCGGCCCCCGCCGCGATCCGGCGCATCCGCTCGCGATCCGCCTCGTCGTGAATGTCAATCAGCGGGCGGATGTGCAGCACACCCACGCTGGCGTGCGCGTAATACGCGGCCACCGTGCCGTTCTGGGCCACCAACTCGCGGAACTCCTTGACGAACTGCGAAAGGTGCTCCACCGGCACCGCGTTGTCTTCGACAAACGTGATCGGCTTGCGCGAGCCGGGAATGCCGTGCAGCAGTGGCTCGCCCGCCTTGCGGAGCTTCCACGCCTGCAACTGCTCGGCGGCCTGGGTGTACACGCTCACGCCCACCGCGCCGGGGGCCGCGTGCTGGCGTTCGAAGGTGGCGATCACCTCGCGAAGCGACGCGATGGCCGCGGCCGTCTCGGCGTCGCTCGCGCCGAAGTACTCCACGTACAGCACGGCCTTCAGGGGCTTGCCCGCGCCCGGCTTGGGCATCAGCTCGGCGTACGCGCGGTACTCGGCGTTGGCCAGCGCCAGATCGATCACCGTGTCGTCCAGCAGCTCCACCGCCGTCGGGTTGGTCGCGAGGATCGGCACGGTCGCGGCAATCGCATCATCAAGACTCGCAAAGCCCAGCGTCGCCAGGGCCTTGGATTTGGGCCTTGGGTGCAGCTTCAGCGTCGCGCCCAGCGTGAAGGCGAGCGTCCCCTCGCTGCCGCAGAGCAGGTGTGAGAGGTTGACAGCTTCCAGCACCGCCTGGGGCACCTCGCCCGCACATCCCGCCGATGCCCACCCGTCAATCCACCCCGGTGCCGCCTCATCCACCTGCTTGAGAATCACATCAAGCTGATACCCCGCGCTGCGCCGCAGCGTCTTGGGGAATCGCGCCCTGATGTCCGGCGCGTTGCGAGCGATCACGCCCAGCACACGCGTCGTGAGCTCTCGCACGCTCGCATTGCGGGCCGCGGCCCCGCGCTCCAGCCTCACCCGTCGCCCATCAACCAGGCACACGTCCACGCCCAGCACATTCTCGCTGGTGCGCAGGTACCGAATGCTCCGCGCCCCGGCCGCGTTGTTGCCGATGCACCCGCCGATATTGGCGTGCTTGCTGGTCGCCGGGTCCGGGGCGAAAAACAGCCCGCTGCTGGAGATTTGATCGTTGAGCTCATCGATCGTCACGCCCGGGTCGACGTAGACGGTCCGCCCCGCAACATCCAAATCTCGCACCGCGCGGCAGTTGGGCGAGAAATCAATCACCACCGCCCGGTTCGTGCACTGCCCCGCCAGGCTCGTGCCGCCCCCGCGCGGCAACATCACCACGCGCTCGCGAAAGCACCATCCGATCGCCCGACAAGCATCCTCCACGTTCGCGGGGATCACCACGCCCAGCGGCTCCACTTGGTAGAGCGACGCGTCGGTGGCGTACAGCATCCGGTCTTGAACCCCAAGGCGCACCTCGCCCTCGATGGCGTTGGCGAGCGCGCGGGCCTGATCCTGCGATAGCTGGGCAGACTCGGGGGCACCGGGACGTGGTTGTTCAATCGCGGCTTGGGCCATGCCCGCGACTATACGGGCGGCGGGGCCATGCCCTTGGGTGGCGTGCCTTTGGTGCCACCTCAAAGCGACGCCACCCCTGTCACGCCGATGTAACAGCAACGCAACCCGGGAACCAATGCAAGGTAGACTGGTCATACCACACGCCCGCTCAACCCACAGGAGGCCTCCATGCTCGCCCGCACGCTCCGCCCCGCCGCCCTTGCCTTTGTCGCCGGTCTTGCCATGTGCCTCGCGTCGCCCGCCCTCGCGCAGCGATCCAACGCCGCCCCGAAGGCCGCGACGACCCCCGACGACGCCCCCAAATCCTTCACACGCGAACAGCTCGATATCCGGCGGATCACGCTGTATCGCTCCGGCGTCGCCGCCTTCGAGCGTCACGGCCTCATCAGCGGCAACGCCCGCATCCAGCTCCAGTTCAACGTCGATCAAATCAACGACATCTTGAAGTCCATGTTCGTGCTGGACCTCTCCAAAGGCAACGGGCGCATCGACAACGTGAGCTACGCCCCGCGCGAGCCGTTGTCGAAGCGCCTCGCTTCGTTCGGCGTGGACCTATCCGACGATCCTTCGCTGGCGACCCTGCTGGGACGCCTGCGTGGGGCTCGCGTGAAGATCGCCATGCCCGACGGCACCGTCGAAGGGACGATCATGGGTGAGGAAACCCGTCAAGAAACCCGCGGCACGCCCCCCCAGCCGATGAACGTGCCGTATCTCAACGTGGTGACCAGCTCAGGAATTCGATCGGTCGATCTCCGCACCACCACCAGCATCACCCTCCTCGACGCCAAACTCAACGAAGAGCTCAACAAAGCCCTCGCGGCCATGGCCGAGCATCGCACCGACACCGTCAAGACCGTCGACGTCAACGTCTCCGGCGAGGGGGCCCGCGACATCGTCGTCGGTTATGTGCAGGAGTCGCCGGTGTGGAAGACCAGCTATCGCCTGGTCCTTCCGGACGGGCCCGAGGCTGCCTCAAAGACCAACCCCGACACCCCCGCCAGCAATCCCAAGATGTCCGACCGCTTCACCATGCAGGGCTGGGCGATTGTGGAGAACACCTCCGATGAAGACTGGCGCGATGTGACGCTGGCCCTCGTCTCGGGGCGCCCCGTGAGCTTCAAGATGGACCTGTACGAGCCCCTGTATGTGTATCGGCCCAACGTGCCGGTGCCGACGGTGCCGGGGGTGGGCCCGAAGACATACGCGGCAACTACAGGAGGCGGGGGGCAATCGCCGTTCCAAGAAAGCAGTACCGGCGCGGGTGCGACTACCGCCAGCCCGGCGGCGTCCCCAGCTCGCAAGTCCGAAGCCCGCGCTGGGAGTTCGCTTGACCGTCGGTCCGTACTCAACTCCTCCACGGGGGCGAACCTCAGCAGCCTCTCTCCGGCGCCCACCTCCGCGAGCCTCGCCGAGTACTCCCCCGCCTCGCAGGCCAGCGTCGGAGAAGTCGGCGAAGTCTTCCAGTTCGAAATCGATCACCCCGTCACCATCGAACGCCAGCGTTCCGCCATGATCCCCATCATCAACGCGGGCGTTGAGGGCCGCCGCGTGAGCATCTTCAGCGCCGGCGACGGCTCCGACCACCCCCTTCGCGGGCTCGAGTTTTCCAACTCTTCCGGGGCCCAGCTCATCCCCGGCCCCATCGCTGTGTACGACGGCGGGACCTACGCGGGCGACGCGGTGATCGGCCACGTGCCCGAGGGAGACAAGCGCCTGGTCTCCTACGCCGTGGATCTCAGCGTGGATGTCGATCAAGCTTCCGACGCCAGCCGCCAGGTGCGCAAGGTAAAAATCGCGAAGGGCCTCCTCGTCACCACGTTCGCTTCCGAAACCAGCAAGACCTTCACATTCACCAACAAAGACACCAAGCGTTCCCGCACCATCGTGCTGGAACACCCCAAGCAGCCCGGTTGGACGCTTGACCAAAACGCCAAGCCCGCCAGCGAAACCGCCTTCAACTATCGCTTCGAGCTCGACATTGCGTCGGGCAAAGCCGAAAAGAAGAAGATCGCCTTTTCACGCGTCGATTCCTCCGCCGTCGGCCTTATCCAGGGCGATATTCGCGAGCTGAGTCAATATGTCGCCGGGGGCCAAGCCTCCCCCGGGGTCCTCGCGGCCTACCAGCAGGCCGCCGCCAAACAGGCCGCCATCGACGCGCTCGCCAAACGCATCTCGGGCCTGGATACCGATCGCTCGGACATCGAGAAGGACCAGACCCGCATCCGCCAGAACATGAGCGGCAGCAACATCGATCGCCAGAGCGACCTCTACTCGCGTTACGTCAAGAAACTCGGCGAACAAGAAACCCGCATCGAGCAGATCCAGAAAGACCTCGATCTCGCCCGCGAAGACAAGGCCAAGGCCGAGCGCGAGCTCAGTGATTTCATCGCTAACCTGAACGTGGATTGACGCGTCGACGCTCCGATCAGCTCTCAAAGGCATCCCGCGGATGCGGCAGGAGGGACACAATGCGCTCGGAACAGCCGCTGGAAGAGTATCTCGCCCAACATCAGAATCGGCTCACAATCTCCGGGGTGAGGCTGTGCGCGATCACGGTGCGCCCCAGATTGTCGGTGCGTTTCCAGATTCTCGGGGTCAGGCCCGAGTTCATGACCATTCGGGCTGTTGGCGCCGAGGATTGGTGCTTCGCGCCATCACACCACGCACTCGAAGGGGGCAGCCCAATCGAGCTGGTGCAAGACGACCCCAAGCTCACTCGAGAGTACCTGAAGTCGCTGGATTTCGAAGGGCTTCGGGAAGAATTTCCCGAGCGAACCCAAATGCTCCGACATGGCGACAACTGGGTGATCGCGGCCGAGTTCTGGGTAGAGGTCGACGAGGCAGCGCTCGATCACCATGACCGGTGATCGCGGGCTTGCACTGACGCCGCCCGTCTGAGCACGCGGCCCCACCGCCCGGTATCCTGTCGGGGCGTCGGAAGCGCTCTTCCTGCTCCCGTCCCCTCAATCCACGAACGGATTGATCGCCACCTGCCCGCTCGCCGTGAAGACATCCCCGTAAATCTTGAGGTAGGCGTTGGTGCCGGGCTCGGCGAACTGCTCGCCCAGCGGCGTGCCATTGCTTTCGTCCTCGTTGACGAAGACGTTGTCGCCCCATGTGCGCGCCCCGTTCACGGCGAACCGGTACGTGATGGGCAGTTGGTCGGTGTCAGGGTTGGTGAGGTACGACACATGGGTGTCGTTGAACGCCACATTGCCGCCCCACGTGTTCTTGCCCCCAAAGATCTTGAGCCGGTTGCTCTCCTGCCCGCTCACCCCCGCCCGCAAGCGCCACTGCCCGGCGGAGCCGTCGTACGAAGGCCCGCGATTGGCCAGCGAAGCCTGGCGCGAGTCAAACGTGCTGCGCCACGTCGTCGCATGCTGACCAAATGGAGCCGTGTGGGCGAAGCTCAGATTCCCCACCAGTGTGCCCTGGCGTCGCCCCGTGCCGGTGCCGCTCCCGCCCGACTCTCCCGGATATCCCGCGAACCCCGGGTCCCACAGGGCGGATTCAGGAGTCAGGGCCAACGACGGGAACTGATACTCGTACTTGGTGTCCCGCACGATCCGCGGGTTGACTTCCGCCGAGCTCACAGCCAGCTCCGGCGGGAAAAAGCCGTTGTAAATCAGTATCGAAAAAATGTTCCCCGAGTTGTCCTTGACGCTCGCCGGCTGGCCCGCCGTGCTCATCGTCGCGTTGCTTCGGTCCAGCAGGCTGGGGAGCGGGTAGTTGTCGTCGTGGTTCTGCGCCCACAACACCATCCCCTGCTGAATGCTGCGCAGATTAGCGGCGTCCTTGATCTGCCGCGCCGCCGTCCGCGCCTTGCCAAGCGAAGGAAGCAGAATGCTGATCAACAGCCCGATGATCGAGATGACCAGGAGGAGCTCAATGAGCGTAAAGCCGCGCCGGCGCATCGCACACCCTCCGGACGTCAATACCTCACTCTACCGGCCCGGCGACCCTGCGGTTGCAGCCCGGCTCAGGCTTTCTTGGCCAGACGCTTCTTGGCCCGGGCCCGTTCCTGGTCGGCCGCCCGCTTCTCGGCGACGACCATCGGCGAGCCGACGGCCGGGGCGCTGGCCGCGGCCTTCAGCTCCGCTTCCGCCGCCGACGCCGACAACTCCTCCACCGGCATCGCCTTTTCCGCGAGGATGGTCAGCTTGTTGTCGGACATCTTGACGACGCCCCCCTCGACGTAGTACGAAGCCGTACCGCCCTTGCTCTTGTCGGTGTCCGCAAACTCCAGGCGAAGCTCGCCCACGCCCAGGCGGGCCAAAATCGCCCCGCGACCGGGCAAAATCCCCATCGAGCCATCCCACGCGGGTACCGCGGCATAGGCCACCTGCCCGCTCACCAACGACGCCGAGGGAGTGACCACCGAACATTCAAAGGACTTCTTCGCCACCGGGGAATCTCCAGGCACACGGGCAGCCGCCCGAGGGGTCGATTCTATCCATCCGAATCACAGAATCACCCGCCAGCAGCAGACCCACCGCTGCCCGGGTACCGTCTTGCCTTGTGAAGCGCCTGCCACCCGCCCTTGGGTTTACCCTCCTCACCCTCATCATGGCCGGGGCCGTCCTGCTTCGCCTCGCGATCGGACGCGATTCCCAGGGGCTCATCTTTCGCTTTGAGTTCCTCGACGATCGTGCCGTTCGCGTCTTGGCAGGGGCCACGGTCGGCGTTTGCCTCGCCGCGTCTGGCGTTTTCCTGCAGTCTCTGCTGCGAAACCCTCTGGCCTCACCCGACATTCTCGGGCTCTCCTCGGGTTCAGGGCTGGGCGTGATGGCCGCGTCGTATCTGGCCTACGTCTCTGGACACGGAATCAGCGGGGCCGAAAGTTTGGGAATCTCCAACGCCTTGGCCTCAACTCTGGGAGCATTGGTGGCGATCGCGCTGGTCTATCTGCTGGCGCAGCGCCGCGGCGTGCTCGACCCAACCTCGCTGGTGCTGGTGGGCGTGGTCGTCGCCATGATGTGCGGGGCGGGGACCATGCTGGTGCGCCAGTTGTTGCCCGATCAAGGCATGGCCGCGGGGCGGTTGCTGCTCGGCGCCGTGCGCGATGTCGCACCACGCGAGCTTTGGGTGCTGACACCAGTCGCGTTGGGGGTGGTCGCCTTTGGGGGAGCCTGGTCAAGAGCGATGGACGCCGCGAGTTTGAGCGATGACGAAACCCGCACCCTGGGCGTGCCGCTGGCGCGCCTGCGGGCGTCGCTCTTCTTCGCCTCGGCCGTGCTCACCGCCGTTTCGGTGCTGCTCGCCGGGCCGGTGGGCTTTGTCGGGCTGATTGCCCCGCACGCCGGGCGCATGCTCATCGGCCCCCGGCACGGGCGACTGCTCGTTGCCTCGTGCCTTTGCGGCATCATCGTGGTGGTCACTGGCGACGCGCTGGTCCGGGCCATCGACTTGGGCTCGGGCCAGTTGCCGCTGGGCGTGCTGACCTCCCTCGCCGGTGGCCCGGTGTTGATCTCGCTGCTTCGGCGCCAGCGCGATGCGATCTCTTGAGGACCTGTGTCGCCGCGCTAGCCAACCCGCTTCCGGCGGCTCGCCACCAACCCCGCCAGCGCCAGCAACGCCCCCACCCCTGGCGCCGGCACGAGCACGTTGACGGTGGCGCCGATGGTGCTCACGCTGTCATAAAAGCGAGTTCCGGTGATGGCACCCGAGGTGGTAAACCACGAGGCGTAGACCCGCCCGTAGTTGGTGCCGACGGGGGAAGTTTCGACCCCCAGTCCGGAGGTGGGCGTGTTAATCGAGAGAGTACGGCCAACCGGGTTCCCAGAAAGCGTGAACCCGAACTTGAAGACGACGACGTTGCTAGAGGCCTGGAAGGGAAGGTCAGTCGCGATGCGTTCGGCAGGAGAAATCTGAGCGATCGAGACACCGCCCCCGCCATTCCAGTTGTTGTTCGAGTCGATTCCGGAAGTCGGGCCCTCGCCGATCCAGTTGGTGACGTTGGCCTGCGCGATTCGCAGCAGGCCAGCCGCGGCGCCAGTGCCGGTGAACCCACGGAGGTAGGTGCTGTTGGTGGTGGCGTTGGCTCCAAAGGGCGTAATGCGCCCCCAAGCCCCTGGAACGTCGTCGACGACGCCCACGGGCGTGGAGCGAGAGCCCCCCACCGGCCCGACGCCAAAGGACCCGGATGAGGGGCTGATGCGAGTGGTGAGCAGGGTGTCGCCAAGCTGACCCCACCCCGAGATCACCGGCTGAAATGCAATCTGCGAGAGCCCAAAGACCGGCTGCGACCCAGACCACTCAACCCGCGCCCGAACCTGTACCGTCGTGTCCCTTTCCACGCTGATCGCCGAACTCCAGTTCACCCCATCCGGCGATACTTCGTAGCGAATGGTGGTATCCGACGCCGACGCCAAGCCGCACAGGCCCGCCGCCGCAACCAAACCCGCCACGCGAGTGGATACAAAGGCCATAACTCACCTCCAGAAAGAAATCTTTGAAACGATGAGCAACACACGCACCCAAGAGAGTTTCAGGTGCTCGGACACATAAGTTCTTGTGCTCATCTCCTGGCTGGTGGTCACCCTGAATGTACATCAAGATTCTTGGTGTGCCACAACTCTGAGAGGTTTTTGTCGGACTTTCGTGAAATTCCCCGGGGGGAGACCGGGTCGCGGCGAGAACGGTGCCCCGCCCGCCAAACTCAGCCCAAACCTCGCCCTTCCTGGGTGGCCCGATGGTCCCCACCGGCCCGTAGATCCTTGATTGTTCTCTCCTCTCTTCGCCTGAGTTTCAACTGGGATTGGTATCAAACCCAGTTCACGTCGCCTCTTTCAAGCGTGCTCGCAATGCCGGGAGAGAAAGAAACAAGCCCCGCTCCCGATGGTTCGGAAGCGGAGCTTGGCCTTGCACTGGATTATGGACTGGGCGGCACGCCAGTCGCTGGCCGGGCACAATGACCTACCGCCGCCGGCGCGACGCAAAGAACCCGAGCACACCGAACATCGACGCCACGCCAGGGGCGGGGATGACGTTCACGAAGGCGGCTTCGGCGGTGGTGCTTCCGTAAAACGGAGTCGAAGCCAGGCTGGTCGAATTCGTGTACCAACGGGACAACACTTGCCCATAGAGCGATCCCAGGCTGGGCTGTCCCCCGCCCTCGCGGTAAATTCCTGCCTCGGGAGTGTCCACGCTCAATGTCCGGAGCGTTGAGGAAGATCCGAGCGTGAACCCAAACTTGAAGACGACCACGTCTGTGTCAGTGCGAAAGGCTGGGTACCGCGGGTCGGCTGCCACGGCACTGGGAGGGGACTGCCCAACAATGACTCCCGCCGAACCATTCCAGTTGTTCGCACCCGCAGCTCCAGACGTGGGTCCCACTCCGATCCAGTTGGTGGCGCGAGCCTGTGCGATGCGGAGCAGGCCGGCCGCCGTACCCGTGCCCAGAAAACCTCGGAGATACGAAGTAGTGCTGGTGAAGTTAGTGCCAAATGGCGTCACCCGCCCCCAGACGCCTGGAGAATCCGGCACGTTTCCCGAAGGCGTCGTAAGTGCACCACCAACCGGGCCCACCCCGCCGGGCCCGTTGCCGCTTGGGTTGCTCGCGTTGTTCGGGTTGACCGGCGTGCCCGCCGTCGTCTCCAGGCGATCGGCGCTGGTCCAGTTGGAAACGGTCGGCTGGAAACCGACCTGCCCCAACCCGTACACCGGTGTCGCGCCACTCCAGATCACCCGGGTGCGGACCTGGATTTGCGTGCCGGGCAACGCATTCAGGCTCGTCGACCAGTTCAGCCCGTCGGTCGAAACTTCGTACTTGATGGTGGTATCGGAGGCCTGGGCGATGGACGCAACGCCGGCACACGCCACAAGGGCTTTCACAAAAGTCTTCATGTCTCTCTCCTTGCCCGACCTCGCACGCTTGCAATGGCACCCGCCCTTGCGAGACCATGCGCTTCGGACCCCATCGATACCTGGTTCGCACACGTCAGGTTGCGTCACGCCCAAAAAATCAACTGGATTTCGTCCCTTCAGCGACGCGCCTTTACGAGCCCGTCGTGCGAGCGAGGGTCACCAATGCGTGATTCACACGGGCGTCCCCACATCCGCCTTCGGGTGTATCAATGCTGCCCGAACTTACGCGACTTCCGGGTTTCGCGCGGCGGCTCGCGAGTTGAAGTCCCCACGGCATCTCCACCTGGGTGCCGAGTTTCCCATGAACGGTGCGGGTTAGTTTCGGCCGCAGCAGGCGCGAGCAGCGTCCAAAACGAAAAAACCCCTCTTCGGTCTCCCGAAGAGGGGTTAGTCAGTTTGCATTTGCGAGTAGCGAGGCTACTCCGATCATGCCGGTGAGGGCAGGATCACGCAGTCGGATTACCGACGGCGACGGGTCGCGACCAGGCCACCGAGGCCGACCAGGGCCAGAGCGCCGGGGGCGGGGACGACGTTCACGGCAGCGCCGGCGGTGCCGATGCTCTCGTAGAAGCGGGTGCCCTGGGCAGCGGAGGTGCTGGTGAACCAGGAGGCGAAGACACGGCCGAAGTTGCTGCCAGCAGCCGTCTCGCGGTTGACGCCGGCGAGGGGGGTGTCGATCCCGAGGGTACGAGCAGCGGTGCTCGAGCCGAGGGTGAAGGCGAACTTGAAGACGACCACGTCGTTGCTGGAGTTGTAGGCCGGGTCAGTAGCCAAACGGGAGCCGGGGGCGAGCTGGGCGATGCCGACGCCGCCACCGCCGTTGAAGTTGTTCACGGCCGCCGCACCGCTGGTCGGGCCGACGCCGATCCAGTTGGTGATGTCAGCGCGACCGATGCGGAGCAGGCCAGTGGCGGTGCCGGTGCCGACGATGCCGCGGGTGTAGTTGCTGGTGGTCGAGAAGTTGGCGGCGAACGGGGTGATGCGGCCGTAGACGCCGGGGGCATCGGGGACCGAGCCGATCGGGGTCGTGCGGCTGCCACCGATGGGGCCGATGCCGTTGCCACCGGGGGTGCCAGCGGTGCCGACGATCGAGTCAGCGCTGGTCCAGCTGTTCACGACGGGCTGGAAAATCAGCTGGGACAGACCGAACACCTGCTGGGTGCCGGACCAGATCACGCGAGCGCGGACCTGAACCGTCGAGCCCGGGAGGGCGTTCACGGACGAAGACCAGTTCACGCCGTCGAGGCTGGCCTCGTAACGGAGCGTCGTGTCCTGGGCGTTGGCGGCCATGGCGATACCGGCCACGGCGAGCATGGAACCAATAACCTTCTTCATGTCTCAATCTCCTCAACTAGCAAACTATCGAAACGTCTCTCTCTCACGCAAAGAACGAACAACTCGTTCCTGACCCACAGAGAGAATACAGCCAACTCACGAAGTGGCAAGCCCTTTTTTGCACTTTGTTCCAGACTTTTTGTTGTCAGGACCAATTTTAGTACCATGTTCGGTATTTTTCGCCCAAACCAAAACTCGTATCACCCTCAGTGATGTCGTCTTAAATCCCTATTTTACAGGTCTTTACGCGACCAAATCTGCGAACTCCTTCGCATTCCTCATCCAAGGGGTGCCCCCGGACTTCCACGCAAATCTTGACATTCTTTGCCCCCCGTCGCGGCCGTCTTGGGGGGCGGCGGCCTCCCTCTGGTTGGTTATCGGGCCTATTTTTCAAAAAAAGCTCTCGCCGGGTGGGATGCAGGCCATTTCTGCGCCGCGACCCACCGTCGATCTCTGCAACCAAAATCACCTGAGGGCCCTATGCCGGGGGCTGAAGGTTCAGCAGCGCCCGCTTGGCGGCCCACTCGGCGGCCTCGCGCTTGTTCTGTGTCGAAAGCTCCGGCGCCACCCCGTGCTGGTGCGCGCGGATCGCATCGATCTCCCCTTTCGACAGGTGGATCGATTCGAGTTCGTAATCACGCCACGCTTCCATCGTCACCGGCACGATCGGCTCCAAGAGCCGGAACATCGCCTGGGCAAACTCACGGATTTCGAGCTGCGCGTGCGTGTCCATTCGCAGCGACAAAAACCGCAGGATGTTGTGCAGGTCGCACTTCCAGTACCACTCGGTGTAGACGTTGACAGGCAGGCCCATGCGGGCCAGCTCGCGCGAGACCCCGCGCTGCGTCAGCGAGAGATATTTCTGGTACTGGGCTTCGGCATCGTGGAGATAGTCCAGAAAAGCCGCGGCGGTCGCGGACTGATCCGGGTCGCTCCCGTCGATCGTGAAGGTCTCTTCCCCCCCCTGCCGATTTCCGGTCGACTGCTTACGAATCGCCTCCATCGATGGCGTGTAGAAGCGATCCGGCACGATCGAGTAGCGGGCGGAGTACTCGTTGACATTCGCGGTGCGATGGCGAATCCACTGGCGGGCGATGAAGATCGGCATCGCGATGTGGAACTTGAACTCAACCATCTCGAACGGGGTGGTGTGCCGATGGCGCAGCAGGTAACGGATCAACCCGCGATCTTCGCTGACCTGCTTGGTGCCTTGCCCATATGACACACGGGCGGCTTGCACGATGGCCGCGTCGGCGGTCTGTCCCTCGGGCACCAGTCGGGGCATGGCGTCCACCAACGCCACAAACCCGTGGTCCAGGCACTTGATCTCCATCCGGTGAGCCCCGTCCATCACATCGCGCAGCGGCTTTTCTGGAGCCACGCGGCTGATGGGCTTGAGCTCGATTTCACCGGAGGCGGAGCCGGGCACGGCGGGTTGCGGGTGGGACATGCCGGGAGCATAAGGAAACCCTGCCTTCCGGCTGGCAACCTTGGTACCGACAGGCCCCGGCTAACGCTTGGCGACCAACTGGAGCTTGGAGGTGCCCACCAGCTTGGCGCGCCGGTAGGCGATCTCGACGGTGTCGCCGGGCTTGTAGCCTGACAGCACCCGCACCAGTTCGGCAAGGTCGCGCACCGGCTTGGCGTCGATCGAGGTAATGACATCGCCCAACCGAAGCCCACCTGCACCCGGCCGACGGTCAAACGAGGTCACGATCGGGCCCTCGCCTGCGCCGGCGTCGAGCTCCAGCCCCAAGCTGGCGGCTCCGGCACGGATTTCTTCCGGCACTGCCGGCAGGCCTCGAACAAACTCGCGCCATCTTTTGTGCAGCTCGATGGGGTCATCCGAGCCCAGAACCTGTTGATAGGCGAGAACGCCGCTGGGGTCGTCGCGGTGGGTTTTGTCATAGGCCTTGGACCACTCGAGCAGCTTGCCCTGGCCGAAGAGGAACATGAACTCGCCCCGGGCGGCGGCGTAGTTCAACAGCGGTCGCTGGCTGAAGAACGGCGTGTAGGGAATCTTGGCGAGCTTCTCCAAAGTGGGCAGGTTCCCAAGCTTCTCGACGCGTTTGAGAATGTTGGTGCGCCACGACGTCGCGGGCACCAGTTCGTTGGCAGGCCCGAGGTCATAGTCCTCGACCAGGCACCCGAGCCCTTCGAGCACCCAGGCCGGGCACGACTGTCCTTGGCGGGTGATGTGTCGGTAGTGGAGCAGGTGTAGAAACTCGTGGCGGAGGGTGGCGCCAAGGTCCATCGAGACCAGGCGTTTGAGATCGTGCTCGTAGGCCCCCCCCACCGTGCTGTTGCCGGTGGAGACGTTGGGGCCGTAGAGCGAGATCGCCCACTTGGCAAAGTCGAGCTTGCTGGGGAGGACCACGGTCACCCAGGCGTCGTCCTTCGAGAGTGCGGGGTCAAAGAGGCCCGGGAAGAGGTGGGTTTCCGCGAAGGCCGCGACGCGATCGAGCTCTGCGATGGCGTCTTTGGTGGAGCGTTCGTCGAAAGCGGTGCGATAGACCACTCGCATTCGCTCGTCGGTAATCTCCTTATACCCGTTCTTGAAGAGGCTGCGAGCGGATTCGAGGTTGGCATCGCGCCGGGCCAGCAGCACCTCGTCCCAGTGGTCGATGAGTCGCTGATATTCCGGCTCTTGGCGAATGGCGTCCAGCACGCCCTCGCGCCGGAGCTGATACGCATCGCAGAAGCCGAGCTCGATGGCCTGTTTGAGCAGCTTCACGGCCCCGGGCGGGTCGCGCTGCGCAGCTCTGGTGCAGGCCAAGTTGTAATACACCACGAAGTTCTGGGGTTGGAGCTTAAGTTGCCGCCTCAGAAGCGACTCGGCCTTGGCC
>JAKFUN010000117.1 GCA_021732675.1 Phycisphaerales bacterium | reverse complement strand
CCTTGCGGGATAGTCCGAGATCTTGAAAGGTTCGAAGGGCCTTGCGGCCGGGTGCGGCGTCAGCCGCGATCAGGCCCGAGCGTGGGCGGGACAGTGTTTCGAGTCGGGTCGGGGGGATTTCGCCAGTGGCGTGTATCGCTCCGGGTTTTTCGGTCATCAATGAGGCGGTCTACACGATCGTCCGTGGTTTTTGAAAAAGTTCGTCGCTCCCACGACGCTTGTACTGTCAGAGTGTGGGCCGAGTGAGTAGCGACAGGCTTGATCGGGTCTTTGGTCCTCGGGTATGCCGGGGGGCTCTGGGAGGCAGAGTTGCACGGGATGAACCGTGGTTCGGGTGATCGTCGACGGCGTTGGTTGGCGACGATTTTTGGTCCAGGGCCCGGCGGAGCGGGGCCGGTTCGGGGCGAATCTGGTGACGAACCAGAAGCGTGCGTCGAGCTCAGGGTGAAGAGTGTCGCGGCGTGTGTCGTGGCAGGGTGGCGGCGGCGAGGAACGGGCACAGTGCCCGTACCCCCACGGCGCGAACCCTGGGAAAACTCAGTGGTGTGTGTTGGTTCCTCGTTTATAGGAGTTGACTCAGATGAATCAGTCCAAAGCGCTTTTCTTCGTGGCCGGCGCCGCGTTGAGCATGGGCTCGGCCCTCGCTCAGAACGCCAACCTTGACCTCAACCGGGCCTACAAGGCCGAGCTCGAGGCCGACGCGAAGACCCGCACCAGCCTGCTGGCCGCGGGCGGGGCCGGGTACAACAACGGCGCCTTTCAGGTGACCGATGGCTCGAACAACACCTTGAACATCGGCGGCTCGCTGGCGGCCCGCTACAACATCTCGATCCGCAACGAGGGCGAGAACGGCACGGTGAACGACTTCACCAGCGGGTTCAACATCCCCTACGCCCGTCTTCGCACCTGGGGCACCATCTGGTCGAAGGACTTCGACTACATGGTTCAGGGCACCTTCTCGGACACCTCCAGCCTGGGTGACAGCGGGTCCAACGGCAGCTTCCAGCTCGAAGAAGCCTGGGGCCGCTACCACATCGACAGCAACTGGGCCGTCCGCTTCGGCCAGTTCAAGCTCCCCCTGACCCGCGAAGTGCTCGTTGAGAACGAGTACCAGCTCGCCGCCGAGCGTTCGGTCGCTTCGGGCATCTTCGGCCAGGGCTATAGCCAGGGCGTGGAGCTGCAGTACGCCACCGACCAGTTCAAGTTCACGGTCGCCGCCAGCGATGGTCTGCGTACCAACAACACCGACTTCAACAGCGACGCCGAGGCCGACTACGCCGCTACCGGGCGTATCGACTGGCTCGTCCTCGGCACCGACTGGAGCCGCTTCAACGACTTCACCAGCTTCAACAACGCGGCTGATGATCAGTTCCTCGTCGGCGTCGCGGCTCACTGGCAGGGCGGTGGCGACACCGGCTCCACCGGCGGCGGCACCACCGATGCGAACATCCTGGTCTACACCGCCGACGCCAGCTACGAGTCCAGCGGCTGGAACCTCTTCGGCGCGTTCTACGGCTCGTACACCGACAACAAGGGCTCGGGCGGCACCACCAACAACGACTTCGGCGCCGTCGCTCAGGCCGGTTACTTCGTGACCGACCAGATCGAGCTCTTCGGCCGCTGGGATGCCATCTTCCTCGATTCCAACCGTCTGCCGAGCGAGACCGACAACCAGGTCCACTTCGCCACCGCCGGCGTGAACTACTACCTCTCCCCCGAGAGCCACGCCGTCAAGTTCACCGTCGAGGCCGGGATCGCCTTCCAGGACACCACCAGCATCTTCGGCTCCAGCGCCGTGCTGCCGGTCGCCGACAACTCCCGCTATGGCTACCTCGGCCAGGCTCAGGAGGACGAAGTCGTCGTCACCATCCAGGCTCAGGTCGTCTTCTAAATCCCTTCACGACTTCTCGTGATCTTTCGCCGGCCCGCTCTCAGGAGCGGGCCGGTTGTTTTTTTGAAAGGGAAGATTCGCTCCGGCACGCCCGGGATGAGCTCGGCGAATCCCGAGATGAAATACGGAGTGATGCGACGATCGCGCAACAACTCCATGCGCGTCATCTGGTAGGGCACCGGTGAGTGGCTGCCTCAAGCATCTGGGGATTCGCTTCGCTCAGTCCGGGCGTGCCTAGCTGGGTAGGGGCGTGCCGGTCGGTCAGTCGGCCGTGACCATCCGCAAGGGCACCTGGGCGGGCTTGGAGAGCGCCAGCATTCGATCGAGGGCCAGCAGGGCCAGCTCCTTCACCTTGGGGAGGACGTCGATCTGGTTCACCACCCGGGCCGCGCCGTCGGGGCGGGTGAGGCGTCCATCCGAACGCCCGGCCAGATGGTCCAAGACCCACAGCAGGTGGGGCTGGTCGATCCGGTACATGGTGGTGCAGAGGCACTGGCAGTCGCTCAAGATCCGCACCATCACGCCGCGCTGCTTGGCTTCGTTGGCCAGACGCATCACCAGATGGACTTCGGTGGCGATCGCCCAGCGCGTGCCCGGCTTGGCATCGCGGATGGCGCGGATGATGTACTCGGTGCTCCCGTTGAGGTCGGCGGCGTCTACCACTTCCTTGGCGCACTCTGGGTGGACCAAGATGGTGGTCTGGGTGCCGTCGCGTGCGTCTTGCTCGCGGATCTGCTGGCAATGCTCGAGGCGGAAGAGCTTGTGTACCGAGCAGTGCCCGGCCCAGAGAATCACGTCGCTCTCGATCACCTGCCCCGATGACGCCCCGCCCAGTGCTTCGCCCTTGCGGGCCAGCTTGGGGTCGTAGATGCACGAGCGGGTGGCGACGTCGATCCCGAACTTTGAAGCCGTGTTGCGCCCCAGGTGCTGATCGGGCAGGAACAACACCTTGATGCGTTCCCCGGGGGCCTTGGGCACGGTGCCGCCGTTCATGGCCCAGGTGAAGACTTCGAGGGCGTTGCTGCTGGTGCAGCAGGCTCCGCCGTGCTCACCAACGAAGGCTTTGATGGCGGCTGAAGAGTTGACGTAGGTGATGGGCACGATCCGCTCATGGCGGCCTCGGATCGCCTCGTGAAGCGCGTCCCAGGCCTGGATGGTGTCGTCGTACTGGGCCATGTCGGCCATGCTGCACCCGGCGGAGAGATCGGGGAGGATGACGGCGACATCATCGGGGGCGAGCATGTCGGCGGACTCGGCCATGAAGTGAACGCCGCAAAAGATGATGTATTGGAGGGGCTGCTCTCGGCCTGGCTGAGCGGCGACCCCGGCCGCGAGCTGGCTGAGCTTGAGCGAGTCGCCGGTGAAGTCGGCGTGCTGAATGATGTCGTCGGTTTGGTAGTGGTGCCCCAGAATCACGAGGCTGTGGCCAAGCTCACGCCGGCGCTGGGTGATGGCCCCCGCGAGTTGAGCGGGGGTGAGCCGGTGATACACCTCGGGGAGCGAGGGTTGCCAGAGCATGGGGGAGTGTAGGGAGATGGCTGTTCAAGCCGCGCGGCGGATCGAAGCCTGCCGGCGATACTGCACCGCCACGAACTGCTCGCCCTGGGCGTTGCTGGCGGCCCGCACGACGGTGCCCGGCACGGCGCTGCGCTGGGTAGCGATGCTCCAAGTATCCGGGGCGATGATGACCTCGATCTCGTCCCCCGCCAAGAGCGCGCGATCGGACTTGACGATGATGAGGGTCCCGCCTGCCGAGGTGTCGCAGGTGCGGGCCGGCAGCCAACGCCGCGAACCGACGTGAAAGACCTTGGCGGCAAACTCGCTACGCACACGGGGCGACGTCCGACGATCTGGCATCAACTCTCTGGGCATGGGTGGTCCTTGGCAACAACTGACGCTGTAGCCATCGTCCGAGAGCCACGGGCAATCCAGCCGGCCATGGAGATTCCAGCCAAAGACCCCCCCGATGGCCGACCGATAAAGCCGGCATGAATGCTTCGGTCGTTATTCCAACCTTTGGCAGGCCCGAGAAGCTGGCGGCGTGCCTGGCGGCCTTTGCCACCCAGAACGCCCCCGCTGAGTCCTTTGAAGTGCTGGTGGGGTTCGATGGCCCGGGGGGTATCGGCTTTGCCCGGCAAGCCTGGCGCAGCGCTGGTGGGCACGATGCCCACCTGATCACGATCGAGTACCCGCACCGGGGCTACACCCCGGTTCGCAACGATCTGTTGCCTCTGGCCCGCGGGCGAATCATGATCTCGGCCAACGACGACATCATTCCTTCTCCCGGGTTTGTGCAGGCCCACGTGGCGGAGCATGACCTGGCGAGTCAGCGGGGCCAGAGCGTTCTGGTGAGCGGGGCGACGCCGTTTCAGCGTCCCCCCGCCGACACGCTGCTGGATCGCCTGATGCGCGACACCTCGATGGTCTTTTTTCACGATGTCATGAAGCGCTATGTCGAGCCCGACGCGCGGGAAAAGGACTGGGGCTTCCGCCATTGCTACGGGCTGAACTTTTCGGCCCCGATGGGGCAGATCCGCGAGCTGGGCGGGTTCACGGTGTTGCCGACGATCTACGGCTACGAAGACATCGAGTGCGCGTTTCGCGTGCAGCAGCGCTTCGGGTCGCCCGTGCTTTATCGCCCCGAGGCGATGGCCTGGCACGACCACCGATACACCGCCCGCGAGTATGCCGCCCGGGAGTACAAGCTTGGGTACGCGGCCTTGGGCTTTGCACGCGTCTGCCAGCTCTGCGCGCTGGAGACCTTCGGACGGGACATCGCGGCCGAGGCCGAGCAGCAGTATTGCAGCGAGTTCGTGCAGCGTGAGTTCAAGGGGGCTCGCCTGGCCTGGGAGACCTTTCTGGCCTTTGAACGCACCCCCGCCAATGTGCTGGATGGTCCGCACGGGGGCACGCTGCAGGCCGCGGCCTATCAGCAGCACCTGCCGCTGAAACGCTGGCTGTGGCGCCAAGGTCTGCTCGACGCCTTCACCGGGCGAGCCATGCAGCCGGACATGGCCTTGCGGGCCATCATGGGCGTGTGAGAGCCCAGCAACGCCCGGTTGAGCAGCAAGCGCCGGGCTTGAGCCTACGATTTTGTCATGCGAGCATTTCACGCTTTTGTCGGGGCCGCTGCGCTTCTCGTGCTGGGGGCGTGCAGCGAAAAACCCGCGGCCACCACAAGCACGACGGCGGCCCAAAGTCTGCCCCCCGCCGACGCTTCGTACACCGCGCGGGGAAGAATCGACGGCTTGCCCACCCCCGACGGCAAGTCTTACCTCCACATTCACCACGAAACGATCCCCGAGTTCAAAGGCCGCGATGGAACCGTCACGGGCATGAACGAGATGAGCATGGACTTCATCGGGGTGTCGTCCAGCGTTGATCTCTCTAAGTTCGCGATCGGCGACGCGGTGGAGTTCACATTCGAGGTGCGATGGAAGAGCAGCCCGCGCACGCTGGTGACGATGGTCAAAAAGCTCCCGCCCGACGTGGCTCTGAAACTCATCAACGAAACCGCCAAGCCGGGAAGCTGATGCGCAGCGCTTCGGGGGCGTATGTCGCGCCGGCGCGTCATGCACCTACGAGCCCGACGCGCCAGCGCGGGTCACCCTGTTGAGGGTCGCTCAGGCGGGCAGGCGCCAGCATGCCGGGCGCGCCCGCTCGTGGCACCTCCTTCGTGCCGCCCGCCTCGCTGGCCGTCGCAAGACCAGACAAAAAAACGACATCCGGCCCGTGCGTGTCGGATCCGGATGTCGGCGTGAGAAAGTGCGTTGAGTTGGCAACTTCAAGGCGGCCCGTGCCACCGAGTCGTTGGATCGGCCGCCCCATGTGCAACGCGCCGAGCGCGTGAAAGAGGCCTGCCGCGATGGCGCACCGACACCTGGTTCGGCGCGAAAAAAAACCCGGCACTCAGACGAAAACGCCGAGCGCCGGGTCTCGTGGGGGTCCTGTTTGACTCACATGGTCGTGAGCCGTTGCGAAGCGAGCGTGCTCGGGGGCTCGACTTCGGGGCGGAGTGTCTTGCGCCAGCTTTCCGGCACTTTGCGGCTTCCCTGTCGACCGGTCTCGCGTTAGCGAGCTGAGCCAAGGAAGCGGTTTTGCACTGCACACCGCACCAGCACTCAACTATTCGCTCGTCTCCGGGCCCAGGTTCCATGGCGGGCCGATTTTTTTTCCTTTTTCCGGGGGGTAGTCTCGGCGGCCCGAAGTGAGCTGGCGGGCGAACTCACATAGAGGCTTGGAGCACAGACACTTGCGCTATTGCCGGCGGAAAGGTTGCCCGGCTCACACGCCCGCAAAAAAACCAACGACACCCGGATCCGCGCGGCTTCCCCACACTTCTTCGGCTTGGAGGCATGTTGGGCGGATGGTGCTACCCGTTGGCGGGCTTGGCCCGCACCGGCCGGGGCATGCCCAGCTTCTCGACCACATCGCAAAGGTCCGACCAGACCTGGCCCCGGGTCTCTTCGGTGTAGTTGCGCAAGACGTACGCCGGATGGAAGGTCGGCATGAGCGGGACCACCACCCCGGGCGAAAGCTCGTAGGTTCGCCAACGCCCGCGCATTTTGGTCATGCTCTCCTGGGTGTGCAGCAAGGCCCGGGCGGCTGGCAGACCCAGCGTCACGATCGCCTCCGGGGCGATGATCCCGATCTGCTCGCGCAGGTATGGCTCGCAAATCGCGATCTCGGTGGCGGTGGGCGTGGCGTTGTCGGGCGGGCGGGTCTTCATCACGTTGCAGATGTACACCTGCTCGCGGGCCAAACCCATCGCGACCAGCATCTTGGTCAGCAGTTCGCCGCTGCGCCCAACAAACGGGCGGCCGGTGCGGTCCTCTTCTTCGCCCGGGGCCTCGCCCACGAAGACCACCCGCGCGATCGGGTCTCCTTCGCCGAAGACAATTCGGGTATGGGCGGTCACGAACTGCTTGTGCGGGGCCTCATGCTCGTAGCGGGCCTTGAGCTCATCCAGCGCGAGCTGCGCTTTGGCGCGGTCCTTGGTCCCCCCGGTGCGGGGCGTGGCTTCTACCGGCTTGCCGGCGGGCGTTGCTTTGGGCAAGGGGTCGATCCGTGTGGGTGCCGCTACCTGTGCCTGCTTGGGCACTTCCGGCGTCAGTGGGGGCACCGGAGTTGGGGTTTTTGGAGGGAGGAGGGTGGGCTGGGCGTGAAGGCTCGCCGGGGCCTGTCGCGAGAAGGCGGGGACAAAGTCCACCCCGAGCAAGCGCGAGGTTTCGGCGTGCTGGCGAACGAGGCGCTGCAATCGTTGAAACCCGGGATCGTCCATGTCGCGATCGTACCGCCGGATTACTTGGGGGCGGGCACCGGCTTGGGGGCTTCCGCCGGCTTGGCCTCAGCCGGCTTTGGCTCAGCCGGCTTGGCTTCAGCCGGTGTCGCCTCAGCGGGCTTGGTGTCCGCGGGTTTGGCGTCGGGCGCGGCTTCCGCGGGCTTGGCGGGCGGGTTGCTGGGCTCTTGGCGATCGCGCGAGTCATCTTGGCTCGTGGAGCCAGGTTTGGCCGGGGCCTTGGTTGTGCCTTCGGGCGGCTTGGCGATGGCGCTCCCGCGATCTGCCACCAGGGGCGAGATGAACGCGCCGGCCAGCCCGCCGACGATGAGGCCAACAACCAGGCCCGGGATGAACTTGCTCAAAAACGGATCGCGCGGCGTGTTCTGCTGATTCATGAACTACTCCCCTGTCCCTGCGAGCGTGGGCGGGGGCTCAACCCCCCGGCCGCCAAACTCGCGATGTAGTCTATACAAAACTCATTCGGCCCGAGGTGCATCGGCGCAACCTTCGCTATGGCTGGACTGGAACACCCTAAAAGCGCCCGCAAAGAGGCCCCAAGGGCCGGGCCGCGCAAGCTTGGTGTTCGGAAACCCGAACGCCGCGTGAAGACGCACCGACCCGCGGGCGTGCGGGCGGGCCCAAATCACCCCGCCGCCTTGTCCTGCATCTGCTCGATGAAGCGGTTGCTCTCGGCGATGGAAGCCTCCATCTCACGTACCAGGGTGGTGACGTCGCTCTGGATCTGGGCGACGTTGCTTTGCAAGCCGGCGATCGCCTGGGCGTTGAGATTGTGCTTGAGGAAGAGCACCTGATCGTGGAAAGCCGCGAGCACCGGGTCCATCTTGCTCTCGGCCTGCTTCATGCTGGTCAGCAGGCGATCGTACAAAGCCTGAGTGTCGGCGAGCTGCTTTTCGCTCGAAGCCCGCAACCCGGCATTCTGATATTGCGAAAGCTCGCCCCGCCACTCTTTGAACAACGCCTGCGCGACGTTGTCGACGTTCTTGATCTCACCCCGCACGCTCTCGGCCTTGGACTTTGACTTGTCGTACGCGCTGTTCAGTTGGCGGTACTTGGTCTCGAGCTCGGAGCCCTTGGCGCCGGTCACGGCGATGAACTGGTCCAGGGCGCTGGCGAACTGCTTTTTCGCGGCTTCCTGCGAGTCGCGGGCGTCGGTCACCGCCGTCACCAACTGCTCACGCTTGGCGTAGCCAAACTGCTCCTTGAGGGCGATCGTCGCCGACGAACACCCGCTCAAGCAAGCCCCGCCCAGCAGCAGCACCAATCCAAGACACGCGGTAGCAGATCGACGCATATGATTTCCTTCGCGGCATTTCGCCGCGGTTATCGGGGCTCAAAAGGCGGGTGCGCTTCCCGCGAGAGCCCCATGCTCTTCGATCCTGTGCGCGCGCCGCCCTGTGTCGGGGTGGTGTGTAGGAACGAACTGGCCGCCGATCGCGGATGCGATGGCATGAGGAGGGGAACACGATGAAGAACTCTATGGCGTTGGTGTTGATGGCGGGTGCGTTGGTAGGCGTGATGGGTTGCGAGGAGAAAAAGCCCGAAACCACTCCGGCCCCCGCCGCCAGCGCCCCGGCCACCAAGCCGGTCGAAGCGGTGAAGGATGCGGGCGCAAAGGCCATCGAAGGCGCCAAGGACGCCGGGGCCAAGGCCATTGAAGGTGCGAAGGACGCCGGCGCCAAGGTCGTCGAAGGCGTGAAGGACGCCGGGGCGAAGGCGGCGGAGGGCGCGAAGGAAGCCGCGAAGGGCGCGGCCGCTGCGATCAGCGACGAGGTTAAGAAGTCGGTGAACGACTACACCAAGTCGCTGGGCAACTTTGAAGGCCTGCTGGAGGGCGTGAAGTCCCCGCTGGACGCGGCGGGCAAGCTCGGGGCGCTCAAGACCGAGACGGGCGTGCTGGCCTCGGCGTACGCCGCCCTGGACAAGCTCTCCCCCGAGATCAAGTCGACCATCAAGACGACCTTCAAGGACCAGTTGGAGCCCCTGACCAAGAAGGTGAACGACCAGATCGCCCGCATCAGCGCCGACAAGGGCCTGGGCAGCACGCTGGGCGAGCTGCTCAAGAGCGTCAAGCTCTTCTAAGGCAACGCTCTAGATCGCCGCGGCTGATCGGACAACCAAGCTCTGTGCCACCACGATGCGTTTCGCATCGTGGTGGTGTTTTTGGGGCGGGGGGGCTTTGGTGGACCCAGGGCGCACAAAAAGCAAAACGACCCGGGGTTGCCGGATCGTGGTGACCTTGTTCAATGGGCTGCTTGCTCGAGCCCTGACTTACTTGGTCTTGATCGCCAAACAATCGCCGATCGCTCGCAGGTCGGGGGCGAGTTCGAGGATGTAGGGCAAGGTGAAGGTCGCGCCGACTTCGACGCGGATGACCTTGGCCGCCTTCTCGCGGCTGACCCAGTCGCGATTACCACGCACGTACACAAGCATGCGCTGGCGACGCATCCGCTGGGCCCGGCGCAGGGCCTTCTTGTTCTCGGGGTCCATCCGCATCAGGCGGGCGATGGTGTCAGTGGTCCCCTCGGCGGCCGGCATCTTGGTCACCGTGCAGATGAGGTCGGTGCCGGGCTTGAACTTGCTGACATCAGTCGCGTTAGACATGGCTATCCTCTGAAAAGACTCGATCGCCCCACCCGGGCGAGCCCGGCGCGTCTCAAAGTGCCGGGAGGGAAGTGTAGCCGCCAGCCTCTCTGGGTCCAGCCCCTTCCCCGCCTTCGGCCCCCAAAGGGCGTGCGTCCCGCCCTACAGTCTTGAATGACCAGCCAGCCGTTCGACCTTGGACCCGCCGCCCCCCACCAGCACCAGCCCAAACTTCGGGCTGTGCGAGGGTTTCCCGCCCAGACGCCAAACGGGGATCCGATCGTCGGGTTGGCCGACGCCCGGCAGGTCACCGACAAGATCGTGTACGCCTCGATGGCGGTGCAATACGTTCTGCCATTGATGGACGGGCAGCACACCCTGGATCAAATCGTCGCCGAAGTCGGGCGCGGGCTGACCCGCCCGATCCTCGAACAGCTGGTCGGGCAGCTCGATGACGCCGGGCTGCTGTTTGGGCCCACCTTCGAGGGGATGCAGGCCAAGATGCGTGCGGACTTTGACTCGTCCCCGTACTTGCCGCCCGCGTCGAGTGCCGCCATGGCCGAGGCGCTGGTGCAGCAGAGCGTGCAGGCGGGGGAGCCCGAGCCGGCCACCCCCGAAGAAGCCAACACTCGCGGGGCCACCAAAATGCGCGAGGTCTTTGACGCCTGGATCGCCGAATCGCTGAAGAACCTGCTGACGACGCCGACGCTTACCGGGCAGATTCGCGGGTTGCTGGCCCCCCACTTGGACTATCAGCGTGGCTGGCTCAACTACGCCGGGGCCTGGGCCCGCCTTCGCGGCTCTCCCCGCCCCGACCGCGTGGTGATTCTCGGCACCAACCACTTCGGGTTCTCCACCGGCGTGTGCGCCTGCGATAAGGGGTACCAAACCCCCTTGGGCGCGTGCGACGCCGACACCGGGCTCATCGCTGCCCTGCGTCAGCGCCTGGGCGAACCCAACGCGACCAAGCTCTTTGAAAACCGCTACGACCACGAGCGCGAACACTCGATCGAGCTGCAGATTCCCTGGCTTCAGCACATCTTTGGCGGGGGCCCGACCTTCCCCAAGGTGCTGGGCGTGCTGATCCATGACCCGACGGTAAACGGAGGCGAAAGCTACGACGGGAACGCCGTGGGGCTGGATGCCTTCGTCGCCGCGATGCGCGGGGCGTTGCAGGACGTTGGGGGCACGACGCTGGTGATTTCGTCGGCGGACCTGTCGCACGTTGGGCCGGCCTTCGGGGATCAGCAGCCTTTGGCCGGGGACGATGCCCCCGCCAATGAGTTTCGCAACAAGGTCTTTACGCACGATCGCGAGATGCTGAGCATGTTTGCGTCGGGCAAGCCCGACGACATGATGGCGGCGATGGGCTGGCAGCAGAACCCCACGCGCTGGTGCAGCATCGGCAACATGGTGGCGGCCTTCAAGATTCTCGAGCCGGCCAAGGTCGAGATCATCAACTACGCCGCGGCTGTCGACCCCGAGGGTCACACCATGGTCAGCAGCGCCAGCGCCGTGCTCGCCTAACCCCCCGCCGGGCGCCCGAAACGAGGATCCGCTGCTGTGAACGTGCTCTGGCCCGTCCCGGGATTCGTGGTGGTGCTGGGCTACAGCGCCGCGCTCTGCTTCGTCGTCTTCGGGCTCTGGATGGTCTGGGGCGGGAGGGCCGAGCCGGGCCAAACCCGCAAGCCCTCCCCCATGGGCGGGCCCAACGCCTGGCGAGATCGCTTCACTGAAGCCTCGCGCCTCACCCTCGGGCTGTGCGGGCTCTTCGTGGGCTATCACCTGGCCAGCTATGTCAGCCCCAGTCACTGGCTGGGTCTGCGCGTCCCGCCCGAAAGATGGTGGGTGCTCGTGGCGGGCGTCGCCATCGCGGTCCTGGGCACCCTGGGCACCGATCGCCTGGTTGAAAAGGTTCACGGACAAGACGACCAGGGTCGATAGCGCGGATGGAGTTCAGATCTACCCTGGTCGTCCGGCCTTCCGAGCCGGATGACGGCACGAAGTGCCGTGCCAACCCAGAGGCCCGCGCGGCCTGGCTTGAATCCGCTCTAGAAGGCGGGCGGCGCGACTCGCGCCAGCAAGTCCGCAGCGAAAGCCAACGTTTGTGCCGCGCCATGGAATCAACGTGACCCGCGCTCGCCCCTTGGGCTCGTACGCCTGCCCCATTACGGGCAGGTACCGCCCGCGATGACGTTAACCAGGGCGTCGATGTCGCTCTGGTCGGCGTTGCCGTCGCGATTGAAATCGGGGTCGATGTTGGTGGGGTTCTGCCCGCCCGCGATGACATCGATGAGGTAATCCAGGTCGGCCTGATCGGCGTTGCCGTCTTGGTTGAGGTCCGGATCGCAGGCCGCGCCCCCGATCACGACGACATTGACCGCATCGGTCGACGTCGCACCGAAGGAGTCGGTGACGGTGAGCGTCAGGGTGTGCTGGCCAAGGGAGAGCACGGTCGAGCAGAAGGCGGGCCCGTCTTGAATGACCCGTGTGCCTTCGGACCAGCGATAGCTGGCGATGGTGTCGCCAGCGTCGGGGTCAACGCTCGCCGAGCCGTCGAGCACCACGGTGGCCCCGGTCTGGCCTGGCCCGGCGACCACGCTCTGATCATCGCCCGCGCGGGCGACGGGCGGACGATTAACGGGGCCAGCGCACCCGGGGAAGACGCCCCCGGAGGGGGTGCCGCAGGTTGTGCCCGGGCCCTTCCAGCTGCCCCCGGAGGTGTTGCAAGTGGCAAGGTCAGTCGAGAAGCAGCCGGCGGTGCCGAAGCAGCAGGCCCCGGTGGGAGGCGGGCAGTCGACGGGATCCCAGGTCGCACGCATCACCCAGTCCCCGCGCGGGCGACACCCCGTAAAGCACGTTCCAAACAGGCTCTGGTCCGCCTGCAAGTTGCTAAAGCGTGTCCAGCCCCCGTTGGGAGGGCAGCCATTGGCCCCGCAGTTGACGGCGTACAGCCAGTTCTCCGTGGGGGCCTGCAGCGCGCCATAGCCGGTGCCGCAGCCGATCGTGGTGTTGTCGGTCGCTGGGAAGGCATTGCGTGTGGAGGGGGGGGCCGTAAAGCACGGGTTGGCGGTTTGCGAGTTGTGCACGTCGATGCGGAAACCGATGGTGAAGGTGTGGGTGGGCGTTTCGTTGGGGTTGAAGATGAAGATCTGGTCGGGATCGGTGGAGTCAACCGAGACCTGCACGTTGGTGCCGCGGGTGCCCGGGCCCATCACCACATGGGCCAGCGTGCTCCCATCCGACGAATACTCGGCCACCAGATTGCCCTCAGTGGGGAGCCCATCCCAGATCAGAATCGACCACTGGGTGGTGGTGGTGACGACCGCACCTTGCTGAGCGATCAGGAATTCGGCGGAGGTAATCTTGAGGGGGAAGTAGATGGAGGGAAGGGTGTAAGAAGCCGCGGCGATCTCCCCTTGCGCGAACCCGCCCTGGGCGGTATAGGTCCCGCCATCGAAACTGGCGTTGGTGTGGGTAGACGTCACCGGGCAATTGTCACGCTGCTCATACGTGCGCGGGCGTCCGTGCAGCGTGACCCGCATCGTCTCGACATTGGGCAGATCAACCAGCAGCGGCGTGTGCTGCGGGTTGCCCTGCGAGCCATCCGTCATCTGCGCCGACGCCTCGGGGGCTGAGATCTGGGCCAAGGCACTCCCCGCGAGCGAAAAAAGCACCAACCCCGCAATCCCAACCCGCCCGACTGGTAGTACTCGTGACATTTCAGCCTCCCCTGCATCGCGCCCCCGTCATCGGCGCGATCAAAACCCCGTGCCTCAACGCCCACCCAATGGTCGGCGCCGCGATCTGTCGCGCCCGACCCATTCGCTTCGGCGGCCGGGCCCGCGCGGTTCGCGCGAAACCAGAATCCAGCCCAAACCAGCCCCAAACGGGAGCCGCGCCGCCAGTATCTACGCGAGAATGGGGAAACGCAAGAGATTTCGTCGCGCGTGGGCCAACCAGGGTGTCGCAGATCGGGGATCAGGGCTCCGTGACGAACAATCCCAGCAGTTCTCGCCACTCACCGTACCGATACGGTACTGCATGCCGGTCGTGCAGGGCACGGATCTGGGCGTGGACGCGCTCAGAGAGATCGTTCTGCCACTGCGTCGCGGCTTCATCGCAGAAGTAAACCCGGCATGCCGCCGGCTTGAGGGTGTGAACCCCGCAGAGCTGAGAAACCAGGAAGGGACAATCCCCGCGAGCAACCGCGTCAGCAAGCGTGGCCGCCGACAACGTAGGTCGGCTCTCCAAGCCGACTTCTTGGTGGTTCTCCTCCCGAGCGCCTAGTTGTCCAAGCCCGGCCTCGCGCGGTGGGCTCGTCGGCAGGCGCAATACGCAGTACGCCGCCTCCAGGCCGGTGGTGTACAACCGGTGCCCGGCCTTGGCGAAGTTGCAGCAGCGCCCCGACGCCCAGCACGCCGGCCCCCGCGCGGCCACCTGATCCGCGATCATGAGATACACCGCTTCGAGTTCGGCGACAAGCCCAGGCCGCGCAACGCACGCGAGCCACACGGCAGCCGGGTTTTCAGCAGCGAACGTCACGCACCATCCTTCGTCGCGACACAGGCTCCGCCAACTCGCAAGCCCGGGATTCGCGTTGTCCATCCCCAGCGTGCCGCCGACCGCTCAGATATCGACCTGATCGCGGCAAATCCGGATCTGCTGCACGCTGTGCCTCTGCCCCTGGTCCATCCCCGGGCAGGTCCGCTTCGCCCGCTCCCACGCAAAACGCGACGACAAGTTCGACTTCCAAAACGGCCACGTGCGGCACTGGGCCGGGCGATCCTCATACGCCCCGCACACCGCCCGCCCCGGCACCTTTTCGCGATCCAGAAACACGCAATCAAGCCCCGCGTCGCTCTGCTTCTCCGCCAACGACAGCCCGCGCAGCGTTTCTTTGGTGTACTTGGCGACAAACTCTTCGCGACCCACCCGGGCCCGGGCGGCCAGCGCCGTGATGTCCGCCTCGGCCAAAAGCACATATCCCTCCGGCCCGCTGCAGCAGTTGCCGCACATGGTGCAAGAGAACCGCAAGCCATCCCGGCCAGAGTCGTCGGGGCTTTCAAACCATTCAGGCATGGGGAAAGATACGCGCCATCTCCTCCGCCACGATCCTCACACGATGCACACGCCGTGAAACCGCATCGCCACCAGCGTCTGGTCGTCGGCCCGCGTCGCCGAGCCGACGAACGCAAAGAGCGCCGCGTGGACGGATTCGACGACGCAATCGGGCTCGCCGCTGCACGCCGCCAGCGCCTTCTCCAGGCCCTCGACCCCGAACATCTCTCCGTTGGGAGAGAATGATTCGGTGATCCCGTCGGTGTACAAAATCAACGAATCCTGCTGCGAAAGGGTGATCGCGACCGAGGCCGCCCCCAGCGGGCGATCGATGCCCAGGGGCAAGCATGCCGACGCATCCAGGCGTCGTAATCCGCCCGAGGCGGTTTTGACGATTGGCGGGGGGTGTCCGGCGTTGGCGTAGACGAGCTCGCCCGTAATCGGATCAAAGGCCGCGAAAAACGCCGTGACAAAGGCCCCTTCCAGCCCAGCCGCCAAAAGACGCTCGTTGGCGAACTCCATCACCGCCGCCGGGTCGATCGCCGCCTTAGGGTCCCCCAGGGGCGAGTACGCGTGAAGAATCGCGTGGAGCATGGCCATGACGGTGGCCGCCGCCGGCCCGTGCCCGGAGACGTCGGCGATCAAGACCCCCCATCGCCCACCCGGAAGCGCGAAAAAGTCGTAGTAGTCCCCGCCCGCCAGGTCGCTCGTGAGATAGCTCGTCGAGATCTCAACCCCGGGAATGTCCGGCAGGCGTGCGGGCAGCAGCGACTGCTGCACCCGGGCAACCTGGTCGAGCTGATCGCGCATCTGGTTGTGCAGGCGGCGAATGGTGTGCAGCGAGTCCAGATTGCGATTCGCCGCGGCCAGCAAGTTCGAGGTCAGCAACGCCCGCGAGACGTCCTCCGGCGAAAACTCGTTGGCGCGGGTCGAAAATGAGAGGACCCACTCCGTGACGGCATCACCTTCAAACAGCGGGAGCGCCATCACCGACGCCACCACCCCCGCCAGCCCGTGCAGCGCCGTATCTCCAGAAAAATCCACGTCATGCGCCACCTTGGGATTCTGGTCAGCGATCATCGAGGCGATCACGCCCCCAACGTGCAGAGGGAGCTTCGCCAAGGCTTGCGGGCTGACGTCGCGGGGCTTGTGCTCCAGCCAGTTTTGGTCCCGTGCACCGTACGAATACGTCACGCGGTACATTCCCGGCCGGCCCGGCTCGGGGCGCACCCCCACAAAGGCCTCCAGCGGGCGCAAGTGCCGGTAGCGATTCATGAACGACAGCAGCACGTCATGCGAGTTGCTGGCGTTGGTGATCTCGCGCAGCATCGCCGCGGTCATCGGAATCGCATCATGATTGGAGAGGTCGATCAGGGTCACGGGGACTCACAGTAGGAACCAGAGGCCGTCTAACCTCTGAATCCCCGCGCTGGGCTTGGAGTCACCCGCTCGGGCGGGTTGGGCCAATCCGCAGCATCGGGCATTCGAGGGTGCCGCCCGGGTCGATCCACAGCGACGTTGCCTGGACCGAACCCTTCAGGCGCCCGTGCGCACCGACGACCACCGGGCCGCCGCTGCGAACGTTGGCTTCCAAGACGCCTAGCACTTCGATGCCGTCCCCCGCGTGGACGTTCCTGGTAATTGTCCTGACCCTGGGACGAATGAAAATCCGCCCGCAGGTATTGAGCATCCCCGACCACCCCGAATCCTGCACCGTGATGTCGTCCAGTGAGATCCCCCGATGGCACTTCGGGCACCCGAAGGAGCGAGCAATCGCCGGCGCCTTCAGACGCTCCCCGCAGTGATAGCACCCGATCCAGCGCTGGTCCGGATCGTTCTGCTCCACGGAAAAAGCCACGGCCCTGACCATGGGTGCGTCTTTCGGTTACGCCTCGGCGCTGCTCATCCACCCCGCCGGCTTGGCGCTCACGCCCGCCTGCGAGAGCCAATCGTCGTTGCTCGAGCCCTCCGCCATCACGGGCTTGCGCAGAGTCGGCTTGGCTTCGATCGTGCCGTTCTTGCGAGCCAGGTTGCTGGCCGCGGCTACCGCCTCCGGCCCCACGCTCACCCGCCCGGCGAACGTCGCCCCTTCCGCCACCATCAGGGCGGCCGCCGTCACATCACCCTGCACATTGGCCTTGGAGCCCAGTTGCAACTTCTCGCGGGCCATGATGTCACCTTGCACGACACCTTCCACGGTGATGGTGTCCGCTTCCAGGTTGGCCGCGCAGCGGGCGTTGGCCCCCACCAGCACATCCCCCTTGCCGCGCAAGGAACCCTCAAGCACGCCCAGCAGCTTGGCCGGGCCAGAGATCGTCATCTCCCCCCGAAAAATCGCGTCAGGGGCAAGAATCGTCGTGTTCGAGGCGGGCGCGGGGTCCGGCATCGTGAGGCTCCTAAAAGTGGCTCCCCCGGATCCTTCCGGGTCATGGTTGGTTATCGGCGGGCACCACCCACACCCAGCAAATTTCCCCGGCGCTGCCCGCTTGATCTGCTTGGTACCCTCCCCTAATCTAAATCTAGTTGAGACTGAGTCGCAAATAAATCGAGGCAGGTCCTCTCCCTCGCACGATCCGCCCCCTTCGCCCCGCCGAGTGCCACCGTGCCTGATCCTCAGAGGAAAACTGAAAGCCACCCCGCTCCACCCGGCCTCTCCTCCGACGCGGCAACGACAAGGCGGGGGCCGATGCGATGGGGGGCACGGCTGGGCACAATCACCTTTTGCTTCTTCCTTCTGAAGGGCCTGGCGTGGCTCATCATCCCCTCGGCCCTGGCCATGCTCGCCCTACGCGAATAGTCGCCCACTCTCAAGTCAACTTGCAAGCCCACTCGCAAGCCCACTCGCAAGGAAGTCACATGCTCACCCCGATCCCTTCCGCCCCCACCACGCTGGCCGACGCGCTGCGCGAGCAGACCAAGGCGGCCCACACCCGGGCTGAGCGCCACCCGCAGCAGGGCCGGCTCGTCAAAGGTGAGTCATCGCGTCAGGAATACGCCGCCTGGCTTGGGCAGATGCTGCACGTCTGGCGGGCCCTCGACCGAGCACTGGTGGCCAAGGCAGGCTCGGATCCGCGGGTGGCCGCCATGGTTCGCCCGCATCACACCCACGCCCCTCGCCTCGAGGATGATCTGGATTTTCTGGGTGTCAAGGCCGACAACTTCCCGCCGCTGGGAGCGACCAAGGCCTTCGTCGATCACGTCAACGCCGCCCGCGACGCCAAGGGCCCGGCCCTCCTGGGGATTTGGTACGTGCTTGAAGGCTCGGCCAATGGAGGGCAGTACATCGCCAAGGCGGTGGCCAAGTCCTTGAACATTCCCGGCCCGCGCGGACTGTCCAGCCTCGACCCGCACGGATCGGCCCAACGCGAACGCTGGCAAACCTGGCGCACCGACCTCAATGCGCAGCCATGGGATGAGTCCGAACACCGCGCCATCATCGAAGCCGCCATCGTCACCTTTGACGATGTCTTCACCATGCTCGAAGGCCTCGAAGCCCACGAGCGCGGCCTTCACTGACACCGCCTCCCCGCCGCCGTGGTTGGGGCGAGGTGACGGCGCATCCACCAGCCCAATCCGCCAGCAATGGGCGGCACGGCGAAACTACCCCAGGGCCCCTTACCGAGGCACATTCGCTCGGGTATTGGGACTGGTCGGAACCGCGTCCGAAGCGCTCGATCGCTGAGTTAGACGCGCAGCCCCGGTTCGGCCCGCTCATCGGTGCGGCGGCCCAGCGCCATCGCCACCAGTTGGCCCCGCGAAGAGGCGTGGAGCTTGCGATGCAGGCTCTTGACGTGGTCGTGTACGGTGTGCGGGCTGCGCGAGAGCTGCGAAGCGATCTCGCGAACCGAATACCCCATGACCAGCAGATCCAGCACTTCCTGCTCGCGCACGGTGACCCAGTCGGATTCACGCCGCCGGGCGCACCCGATCGCGTTGCGGGCCACCTCGGCAAGCAAGGGCAGAATGGCGCCCATGGATTCCACCGTTGCCTGGGTGGGCGAGGCCGTCGGCGAGCCGACCGCGGCCAGCAGGTGAGGGCCGTCCGGGCTCATCGCGATGGCCCCGATCACCAGCGAGTCGATCCCCAGGGCCCGCCAGCCGGGCTCCAGTGGGCCCGTCTCGTTCGCCGTGGACTGGCGCGATTGGCCCTTGAGCGAGACCGGCGCGATCCCGAAGTCCCACTCCCGCGACGCGGTCGCATCCAGGCGGCAACGCAGGTCAACCAGCGACCGTGCGTCGCTGCCAAAGCTGGGTGGCGTACCCACCCCGCCGATCCAGGTGTGCGTGGATCCCGCCGAGGGCGAGACCTCGCAGATTCGGACGATGCCGACCCCCTCGGCCAAAAGCTCGGCGATCGCCGTCGCCGCCTGGTCGCACCAGTCCTGCGTCGGCACCGCGGGCAGTCGCGCAATCTTGTGCGAAGTCCGCACCAGGCGGCAGCACGCGGTTTCCACACCCATGGAGTTTTCCCCAGAAATCAAAACGCTGGTAGACATCACAGAACCCCCTGAACACTGTCGCCGTCAGCGGCGCCGTGGTGCACCCCCGAGTGCATCAAGGCAGACAACTTCGAGCGCGACACATATTTCATACCGCTGACTTGCTGGTTTGTCGTCATGAATGTGGGTCAAACTTGTGCCCCGCAAAATCGGAAAATCTCGCGACAATCACTTTGTCTCCCCAAACATGGGCCCGCAAAGCCTGGAAACCCCCGTTTCGCGGGCCTTTACCGGTCTTTTGCGCTTTTAGGCGACCACAATTGTGGGGATGGGGGCAATTTCACCCAATCCGTTCTTTACGAGCAATCGATCCGTACTTTTCGTACCCTCTCGGCCGGCCCCTTCGACCGCGCTCAAAGCACTGGGCAGGCCAACAATCTCCATCGCATCCTTGCACGACCGCGCCCCAAGGCAGGAGTACCCATGCCCGCTTCCAGTCTCTCAGGACTTCAAAACCGCCCAAAGAACCCCCGAATTGTCATCCTCGGGGCCGGTCCCACTGGCCTGGGCGCGGGGTACCGCCTTCAGGAACTCGGGTACGAAAACTTTGTGCTGCTCGACCGGAACCCGTATGTGGGGGGCTTGGCCCACTCCTTCACCGACGACCAGGGGTTCACCTGGGACATTGGCGGGCACGTCATGTTCAGCCACTACAAATATTACGACGAATGTTTTGACAAACTCATGGGCAGTGAGTTCACTCTTAACAATCGCGAGAGCTGGGTGCGGATGTTTGAGACCTGGGTGCCCTATCCCTTTCAAAACAACGTTCGCTATTTGCCCAAATCGGCCGCGTTCGAGTGTATTGCTGGCTTGGTGAAGGCGCAGCATGGCAAGGGGTTGGTCCCCTCCGCAGCCGCGGCCCGCAACTTCGGTGAGTTCATCGACGCGGTCTTCGGCGAAGGGATCGCCAAATACTTCATGCGCCCGTACAACTTCAAGGTCTGGGCCTATCCCCCCGAACGCATGAACAAAGAATGGATCGGTGAGCGGGTCGCCATCATCGACGTCGAACGCGCTCTCAAAAACCTGGTCCTGGGGACCGACGACTTCGGCTGGGGGCCCAACAACCAGTTCAAGTTCCCGCTCAAAGGAGGCACCGGCGAGTTCTACCGGCGCTTCGGACCAGTGCTGGGGCTCGACGCAGAGGGCATCGAGCAGCCCGGGAGCAAGATCCGCCTCAACGCCAAGGTCGAGCGCATCGACCTGGACGCGAAGGTGGTGCATCTGGTAGGCGGAACCCAGGAGCCGTTCGACATCCTCATCAGCACCATGCCGCTGGACAGACTCTGCGGCCAGGTGCTCGCCTCGCAGCGCGAGGGGGCGGCGCTGGGCGAAGTAGCCCGCGACGCGGCCGGCCTCTTGCACAGTGGCGGCTACATGGTGGGGATCGGGCTCAAGAGTCGCGTTCCCGGCGGGGGCACCCCCGACACCAAAAGCTGGATGTACTTCCCAGAAGAAAACTGCCCGTTTTACCGGGTGACGTACCTCTCGAACTACTCCCCCCACATGACCCCCGACAAAGACAACTACTACTCGCTCTTGTGCGAAGTCAGCGAGAGCCCGGCCAAGCCGACCCCCGGGAACCACGGCAAAAACCCCGACGCGGTGATCGACGAGTGCCTCACGGGGTTGGAAAAGGCGGGATTGCTCAACCCGGGCGAGCGCGCGAACATCGTGAGCCGCTGGTGCTACTACGCCGACTACTCGTACCCGACCCCGAGCGTGGAGCGGGACGGAATCTTGTCGCGGGTGATCCCGTGGCTGGAGGCCCGGGGGGTCTACAGCCGGGGGCGCTTCGGGATGTGGAAGTACGAAGTCGCCAACACCGACCACTCGCTGATGCAGGGGGTGGAGCTGGTCAACCGGCTGGTGCTGGGCGAGGCCGAGACCACCATCGGGATGGTCTACAAGGTGACTGAGGATGGGCGAAACGCGGCGACCCACGAACGGGCCCCGCACGCGGGGAGTGGCGAAAAACGCCAGCCGGGTGAAGTCGTCACCGGAGCAAGGCTGACCAAGTCGGATGCCGGCGATATCCCCGCTGGCCCGATCTCCAAGGACGAACTCGGCGTCGGTTGACTCACCCGGGAAGTTCGGTACATGCTTGGGTCAGAAGCGCAACACCCCTAAACAGGGTGGGGGAATTGGTACGGGCACTGTCTTTGTACAGCCCGCGAGCTTTATAGGACGATCAACCCGCCGCTGGAACGTGATTTGCGGGAGAGAGCTCAAGGTTGGCGATGGTTCTCGGTCATGACCGACCGAGAACACCGCCCTACTGGGCCGGATGTTCCAACCTTTTCAAAGAAAACGCGCGGATTGGTGGTTTTTTTCTGATTTTGATGCACATTGTCGGTGGGAAGAGCAAGTGGGGAGTATCAAGACGGGACCGGTGTTTGTGCGGGCAATCGTCGTGGTTGCTTTGGGCTGTCCCTCTGTCATGGCTGCTCGTGGGGCATGTTGGGGGAGTGGGTGGTTGGTCGGTGTGTTCCCGCGTCTCGGGTGAGGCGTGGGTGAGGAGTTCGTGCGGCCCAAGGTGGGGCCAAGCCAGGCTATGAGTGCGCTCTCTAGACATCTCGAAGTACCCTTGCTCGTCTCGGACTGGCAGGCGGACATCACGCAGTTGCTCGACGAGAACCACCTGGTGGCATGGTCCGAGCTGCCGGCGCGGCGGACCCAGTTCGCCGTCTCGCTTGGCCAGTTCCTCGGCGCCCAGCGCGACACCGAAGTCTGCGTCTTCTACGGCAAGTTCATCACTGACTTGGACACGTTCTGTTACCAGCTCGAGCGGGCGATCCCGGGGCCGTTGTTGGATCGAAGGATTGACGGCCCGCGCGGGGCGGTCTCGCTGATGCGCAGCCGCGCCAGCTTTCGGGGTCGCACCGAGGCCAAGTATCGCTACTACATCTGGCACGACGCGGACGTGCTGCTCCGCAAGGACCATGTGCTCTTCGGGCAGATCGTGGACGCGATGGCGGGGGTGGCGGCCGAGGCGGAGTTTGTCTCGGAAGACCTGCTCTTGCTGCATCGCTCGGTGTATGTGGGGTCGTCGGTGCTGGATGTCTACGCGGACGACCAGCGCGGGCAGTTCCGGCGTTGGCTCCCCGATGCGCACGGCGAGCCTTTCTGGCAAGCCGTCACCGGGCTCAAACGCCCACCCTTCATGCGCTATCGCATCGACGCGCTCAGCTCCTAAGCGCCCACGGTCGCAAGTGACATCGGGGGTGACGCGGGGGGAAAGAGGCGTCGCGATTCGGCCTCGCTTCGCGGCTCGGGTCGTTGGGCGCTTCTGCGCCAAGCCCGCAATCTCAGTTTGTCGCAACACCGTCGCGTTTCGAGCGGTACATAATCCACCCGAAGGTACCACCAGCGTGGTGGAACTGACCGGCGCAACACCGTTGTGGGAGGTCTCTGTCGCCCAGCCCCGAGCCCGTGGTCGCTGCCTGCCCAGGCGTTTTGGAAGGAACTCACAAGTGCTCCCCAATCGAATCGGCGGGCCCGGGTTGAGCTGGAGGGCGTGCTGGGCGGCGGCATGCCTCGCCGGCATTGCCACGGCATGCCACGCCCAGGACTTTCTGCGGTTTGATCAAGTTCCATTTGTGTCTGCGACGGAGCCGGAGCGTTTTGCGGAGCTTTTCGAAGCCGCCCGGTCGCAGACGGTGCGGGCGCTGCTCCTGGGCGACTCGCAGGAGACATCTCCGGGCGGGTTTGGGTACGTCTATGTGCCTCGCCTGAACTATGAGTTTTATCGTGTATATGGCAACGCCCCCGCGTCGCCCCTGAGCAGCGCGAACGCCAGCACTGGGGGTGGAGCCCCGTGGTCGGACTGGTTGATTCGGTCCAGTGCTCCCTCGCCGGGTTTTGGGCCCGGGCGATTGGCACCCAACCAGATTCCCCCCAATCTCCAGGGGGGTGCAACCTCGACTGCCGGCGGGAACAACATCAACAACAATCAGTTCTTCGGCGCGTTGAGCATGCTCCAGCCGGGGGCGGAAGATGTCACTCCCGAAGCCGGGCTCGCCGGGACGACCTATTTCGATAGCAGCGCCGGGGTTTATCTGGACATCTTCGCCGCGACCAACGCTTCCAGTGGCGAAGTGCGGTGCGTCGTCTCCAACGCCCCCACGAGCACGACAAGTTTCTTTGAGCCCACCCGGCTCACGCTGGACACGACGATGGGCCTGCGAAGCCCGGTCTTCGGCTATCGCACCCAGCGCCTTGGTCCATTTTCGGTTGAGCCCGGGAAGTACTTACAGACGATTCTCTCGGGGACTGACCCCAATGCGCTGACCGACGTGCTGGCCGTCAGTTTTTCGAGTGTCGCCCGCCCGGAGGGGTGGGTGGTTTCCAGCATCAGCATGGGGGGCTATCAGACTCGCGACTTTCTGGGCGGGCACGCCCCGAGCATTCCGCTGCTGGGGCTTTACAACCCCGATGTCGTCCTCATTCACTTTGGAGCCAACGACGGGGGGCGAGGTCGAACCCCCGCGCAGTTCAAGGCCGATTTGGAAACGTTGCTGGCCAGTCTTCGGAGCACCATCCGCGCGGATCTACCGGTCATTGTCTTCACAGATCCGTACGCGGTGCTGACGCCGGAAACGCGGGAAAATTTTGATCGCTACGCGGGGGTCGCCTATGCGATCTCGCTGGAAGACCCGCTGACCTGCGCGGTCAACTCGCGCCGGTTGTCGGATGAGGTCGGGTGGAACCAATCAACGAGCACCCGGTTTCTCGTCGACGGGATTCACTACACCGCCATCGGCGCCAAGGTGCTGGCGGCGCTGGAGGTACGGGCCTTGGCCAGCGCGTTTGGCCAGCCCTGTGCGCTCCCAGAAATCGCGGTGCAGCCGGACGCGAGCGAGGTCTGTCCCGAGTCGGTGGCGTCGTTTTCGGTGGTGGCGGGTGCCCCGGACCTAACCAGTTTCGAGTGGCAGCGCGTGAGCCCGCAGGGGGCGGTGCGTACGTTGGTCGACGGGCCCTTTGGGGACGGGAGCGGGGCGCTTGTACGGGGTGCAGGTTCGCCCACGCTGTTCATCTCGGAGGTTGACGGGGTGGCGGGCGAGTTCACGTTTCGGTGCCGCCTCTTCGACCAATGCGGCGAGTCGTTCACGCGGGGGGTCAGCCTCGTGGTGCGCAGCGAAGACGACGGGCGTTGCCAACCCAACTACTGCGACCCCGACGTAAACCGCGACGGGAACACCGACGCGGGTGACCTGGATTATCTCGTGAATGCCATCGCGGGCGGGGACAACCCCGCCGGTATCGACCTGGATTTCAATCTGGATGGCAACGCGGATAGCACCGACGCTGACGCGCTGCTCAACGTGATCGCGGGTGGAGAGTGCCCCTGACTCGTCACGGGCCGGTCGGCGCCAGGGCTGTGCTGTGGGCCGCGGCCAGCGCGGCGCTGCGCCCGTAAAGCTCGATCAGCTTGGCTTGGCGATAGGCAAAGATCTTGGCGACGTCCGGGCCCACCAGGAAACGGTGTACCAGGGCGCCCCCCGGATGTGAATAGGTGACGCGATCACGGCACAGCGTCCCCTCGCCATCATCTTCGAAGGTGTGTTCGTGCCGCCAGAGGTAGTAAGGCCCCTTGAGCTGCTCGTCGACAAAGCGCTCGTTGGGCTCCCACGTGGTGATCTGGGTACGCCAGCGCACCGGAATGCCCCGCAGGCGAATCCGATAATCCAGCAGCGTTCCTTGACGCATCTCCACCGGCAATGGAGTCAGGATTTGGAAGTTGACCCAGGGCGGGGTGATGAGGTTGAGGTTGGCGGCATCGGCAAAGAAGGGAAAGATCACGCCGCGCTTCACCGGCAACCACACCGAGACTTCGAGAACGTGTTCGCGTGCTGGCATCACCCATGGGTTCGATGAATCCCCGGGTTGGATGCCGGTTTGAACCTGGCTCCGCAGTTCGCGGGCCTGCGCCGCTCTCCCCGACTGCGCAAAAACCGGGCGTGTGGCGCCGGAGCCGGGTCTGGGGTAAATCTGTGCGCGCATTTCGCTGACCGGGGCTGAATCGGGCGGAGAGGGGTGTCGATGGTCCTTCCAGCATGTCGCGCCGCCGAACTTCCTCAGCTCCGTGTTCCACGACTCCCGGGCTCCACCTGTTGGTGGTGTCGCGGGTGGATTCGACCCGGTTGGCCAACGAGCTCTGCCAAGCCGGGGCCGCCGCCCTGCCCTGCCAGAACTTCGACGGTGCCTGCGCTCACGTAGATGCCTCGGACGGGATCATCTTGGACGTGCGTGGCGATCGCAGCGGGGCGATGAGCCTGTGCCGCCAGCTCGCGGCGTTTTCCATTCCCCTCTTGGTCCTGGCCGACACTTCCGACGCCTCGCAAATCCTCGAAGCCGTGCACAGCGGGGCAGGGGATGTTCGCGACATTGAAGCGCCCGCCCAGGAACTCATCGAAACTCTGGCGGCCTTGCGCCAGCGCGGCGAAGCCACGCGGCGCAGCATGGAACGCCTGGAACGCCGCAACCGAAGACTGCGCGAAGTCAGCCGTGCCCTCTTCCGTTCACGCCACGAACTGCTCAAATCCATGGGCTCGCTCTGCGAAGAAATGGCCGGGTCCTATCGCCAGCTTTCCGATCAAATGCACACGGTCGCCGCCCGCAGCGAGCTCAACGCGGTTCTTCGCCAAGAGCTCGACATGGAAGGGCTGCTGCGCACCGTGCTCGAGTATGCCTTGAAGCAACTTGGGCCGACCAACGCCGCGATCTTTCTTCCCAACACCACCGGCGATTACACCTTGGGCGCGTACGTGAACTACGACTGCGCCCGCGAGAGCGCCGAAACGCTGCTGGATCACCTGGCCGACGTCGTCGCCCCGGCCTTCGAGCATCGTGAGGAGGCGGTGGTGCTGAGCAACGGCGAGCAGATCGGAGCCGCCCTGGGTCGCGAGGCTGATTGGCTGGCCGACGCCACCTTGGTTGCCAAGGCGTGCCGCCATCAGGGCGAGTGCGGCGCGGTGATGATCTTCTTTCGCGATGCCCGCAACCCGTTCTCCCAAAGCACGATTGGCACCATCAATCTGATCGCCTCGCTCTTTGGCACGCAGTTGGCCCGGGTCATCAAGACCCACCATCGCCATTTGCCCAAGGATCAGTGGTCGCGCCCGGGCGATAGTGGCCCGGATATCGACGGGCGGCATCCGTAGACCACCCGCCTGGATGGCGCCCGCCTCGTCAACATGGCACGGGAATCACCCAGCATCGCCTCACCTGTTTAGGGGAGGTGGTTGTGTATTGCGAGATACGGACGCGCGAGCTGTGCATTTTCTGTAGAATCTGCGCATGGCTCTCGGGGTTCCAGCGGCTTTCGCGCTTGTCCCCACGCCCGCGACGCGCGTGGTGGTCTTTCATGCGCCCGGGGTGCCGCCCGCTCCCACGCTCCTAGCGGCTTTGGATCGCCGCGACGTGCAGCGCATCGCCAAGTCGCATCCGTGGTCTGTTCTCGCGGCCTTGCTCGCTCCCGGTGCTGGTGCCAGCGTCTTGCTCCTGCACGAACCCGCCGGGTTGCCTGGCGTGGGCGAACTGCTCGCGTCGCTGGATCGATACGCCAAGCACATCAAGATTTGGGTGTATGACTCGGGTTCGAGCCCAAGCCTGCGAAACGCGACCGAGAGCGATCGCGCGCTGCTGCGGGTCTGCGAGGTGGCTGCCGCCCGTGAGGAACAGCGGGATGAAGCCCCGGGGAAGGCTGCTGCGGGTCAGCCGGTCTCTCCGGCGCGAGCCGCGGCTGCCTTCATCGCCGGTGCCGCCGACGCGCCCATCCGCACCGTCGCCGCCTATCCCCCCCAGTTGCGAATCGTCGAGGCGCAAGACGCAGACCACGCCTGGACCCCCCCGCCGC
>JAKFUN010000036.1 GCA_021732675.1 Phycisphaerales bacterium | reverse complement strand
AAAGCACGCCCGTGAGGTTTGCGGGCACGCGAGCGGCACTAAGATGGAGGATGACGGCAGGGAAGAAAATCACGACGCGCAACACTCGCCAGCGCGAGGCGGTGCGTGAAGCGATCGAGCGGGCTGGGGCGCCGGTGTCGGCCCAGGAGATTCTCGGACTGGCGGGTCAGCACAGCCAAGGGCTGGGGCTGGCGACGGTGTATCGAACCCTGAAGTTGCTGATCGACGCGGGGGAGATCACTGGGGTGGTGATCCCTGGGGAGGCGCCGAGATATGAGGCGTCGGGGAAGGCTCATCATCATCACTTTCATTGCCGCGGGTGCGGGCGGGTGTATGAGTTGGAAGGGTGCTGCGGCCATTTTGCGGAGTTGACTCCGGCGGGGTTCAAGTTGGAATCGCATGAGTTAACGTTGGTAGGGCGTTGCCGCGAGTGCGTGATGGATTAGGTGGGCGGGGCTGATCGGTCGCGGCAGGCGCGAAGAAGTGCGCCAAGGATGGTCAATGACCAGATCACCCGAGGCGAGCGCGTACGAGAGCAGGATTCGCTACGAGCACAACCGGATTCACGCCGCGGCCTTGTATTGCTCGGATGGGCGTCTGGGCGAGCACTTCGACGACTTTCTGCAGAACGGGCTGGAGTTGCCGCGTTATGACCGGGTGAGCCTGCCGGGCGGGCCGGCGTGTTTGGCCGGGCACCCCGAGGCGCACCTGGAAGAGCAGGGCGTCGTTGACGAGCTGAAGTTTCTGGTTGAGGTTCACAAGCTCAAGCGGGTGGTGCTGATCGCGCACCAAGGGTGTGCGTTTTATGGCACGCGATTGGAGCTGAATGAGCCGCGGCTGGAGCTGGTGCAGCGGGCGGATTTGGTGCGGGCGGCGGCCTTCGTGCACCGGGTGACGGGGCTGGACAGAATCGAGGGGTACTACGCGCGGCTGACGGATGGGAAGGTGCTGTTTGAGCGGGTGGAGGTGTGAATTTTCTGTTCAAGCGAGTTTTTCGACCGAGTCCCGCGCGTAGTGTTTTCGTCATGAAACGTGGCTTCACGCTGATCGAGCTTTTGGTGGTGATCGCGGTGATCGCGCTGCTGGTGGGGATTTTGCTCCCCGCGCTGGGTCAGGCGAGGCGGGCGGCGAAAGCGATCGCGTGCCAGGCGAATCTACGAGGCATCGGCCAAGGGCTGGTGCTGTACAACCACGACCATCGCGAGCTGGTGATCCCGTCGTACAACATGACGGGGACGAACGGGGGCGCGGATGTGCCGCTGGACGGGTGGGGGCCGATCCTGGATCGCGACGGGTACATGAGCGGTGCGCAGTTCAAGGGCTCGAACCCGTTTTATTGCCCGGAGACGGTGGACGTTGCGGGCGTGGCGAACGGGGGCACCGGGACCGACCCCAACAACCCCAAGGGCTGGCTGGATTGGCCCTTTGCCCGCACGGGGAGCGCCAATGTGTCGCAACTCATCCCTGAGCGGGGCTTTGAGAAGATCATCCGGGTTTCATACTGGATCAACGCGGACAACCCGATCGGTGCGGTGACCACCGTGACGCCCGACTTGTTTTACACCGCGAGCGTGGGCTACGGACCGAGCCTTGAGGGCCGAACCATCACGCAGACCAAGCTCAGTGCGTTCGTGCGGCCGACGCAGCTCATCTCGGTCGCGGACGGGTTGTATGCCGGGCGGCAACGCGACAGCCAATTGGGGAGGGCCGAGAGCCGCATTGGGTATCGGCATCCGGGAAAACAGGGTGCGGCTAACTGCGTCTTTGCGGATGGTCACGTGGCGTCGATCGGGGGGAAGGAGTTCCCGCGTGCCCTGAGCGCGAACAACAACCCCGACGAGGTGCGGGAAGAAAACAGCTATGGCAAGCCCACGATCTACGCGAACCCGGAGAAGGCACTGGGCCTGTGAACGCCCGGCGGGCGTGCTCACTCGCCCTGGTGGGCTTCGAGCATCCACAGTGATTTATCCAGCCAGCGTGAAAAGCCGGTGAGCAGGTCGGCGCTCGAAACGTCGTCGGCTTCGTCAGCGATGTCGATGGCGTCACGGGTACTTTTGGCGAGGGCGGCGTAGCGATCACAAAGAGCTTCGACAAGCTCTTCGCCCTGCTGTTTGGTTGGCGAGAGTTCATCCAGGCGGCTCGCCTTGGCGCTTTGGCGAACCGTGCCTAACGCGCTGCCCCCCAGCGTCACGGCGCGTTCGGCGACATCGTCAATGTACTCTTCGATCTCCTCGGCGAGAGTATCAAAGAGCTGGTGCAGCGCGATGAACTGCGGGCCCTTCACGTTCCAGTGGGCAGCTTTGGTCTGGCTGCGTAGATCTGATGCGTCGGCGAGCTGCTGGTTCAGGAGCTCTACCAGCGCGGTGCGGGTCTTGGCGGGGAGGTCGATGCGGGTCTTGCGGAGGCTCTTGGTCATGGGTGTACGAGCTTTCGTGTGGGCCCGCTTGGGCCCGGGGAATTGGGGGCAGTGCAGCCTATCCCCCCCACTTCGTTCGGGCAATCGCAAAGCACAGGATGGGGTGGGGAGCGGGGGCTTGAAATAGTGGAGCAGCCGTCACACTGTTTGGGGTGAGCTCATCTCACGTCGCAGTGCCCCGCGATGGTCGCGGGCAGGGGTTCACCGAGTAGGGAAGGCTGGAGGCTACATGAACATCAAGGGTTCTATCGTGGTCGTGACCGGGGCAAATCGAGGCATCGGGCGTTCGCTGGTGGGGGCGCTGCTCGCTCACGGGGCCAACAAGGTCTACGCGGGGGCGCGGGACACGAGCAAGCTCGGCGCCACGGACAGCCGCGTGGTGCCGCTGAAGATGGACCTGAGCGATGAAGCGGGGCTGGCGGCAGCCGCGAAGACGGCGGGGGATGCGACGCTGCTGATCAATAATGCTGGCGTGCTGGAGGGCGGGAGCCAACTGACGGCCCCGATTGACACGCTGCGTCGCGAGTTTGAGACGAACTACTTCGGCACGCTGCGGGTGATCCGCGCGTTTGTGCCGGTGCTGGAAAAGAACAAGCCGGGCGCAATCGCCAACGTGCTGTCGGTCGTCTCATGGGCGAGCATGCCGGGGATTGGGGCGTACAGCGCCTCGAAGGCGGCGTCGAACTCAATGACGATGGCGCTGCGAGGGGAGCTTGCAAAGCGCGGCATCAGCGTGTTCGGCGTCTACCCCGGGCCGGTAGACACCGACATGGCCAAGGGAATCGAACTGACCAAGACTTCGCCGGATGATGTCGCCAACGCGATTCTCAAGGGAATCGAGAACAATTCCCTGTACATCACCCCGGACCCGATGGCCGAGCAGGTGTACGCGGGGTGGAAGGGCGATCACGCGGCGGTGGAGGCGCAGTTTGGGAGCATGTGAGAGGTGCGGCCGAGGACTGATTTGAGTCTTCGGTGCCGTCTCGACATCGCTGGCGCGCGATGAGGAAGCCCGGAGCGGCTTCCTCGGTGGCACGTGCATCAGACCTCGGATTAGAAAAGAGAAAAGGCCCGATCGCGAGCTTGCGATCTGGCCTTTGTCACAATCTGGAGAACAGGAGTCGGCTCGGAGCGAGGACACACCTCGAAATCAGCGGCGGCGGCGGGTGAGGGCCAAGCCGCCCAGACCCATGAGGGCGATGGCGCCCGGGGCGGGGACAAAGCCCGTGTAGAGGGGGAGATGAACTTCGCCGTTCTGGGTGAAAGAGTAAACAAAGACCGATCCATCGATGGCGGTGGAGTTGGTGAGGTGGGCGTTGGGGGCGAGGATGGCGCCGTTGAAGTTACGATCCAACGTGATGGAGGTGGCTTCGTAGAAGTTCCAGAGCACTTTGGCGCGGGCGAAGGCGCTGGTCCAGTTGCCGGTGAAGTTGCCGTTGTTGAGGTTCACGGTGGTGCCGCTGACGTTGATGATGATGCTCGAAGCCCCGCCGGTGGTGAGGTTGTATTGCTGGATGAGGCTGTTGTTGAAGATGTTGGCGGCCGAGACGTTGAAGATGGCGATGCTGGCGGCGGGTGAGGGGGTAGCGACAAAGTTCACTGGGCCGGGCTGGCCGTTCGGGAAGGTGGCGGAGCTATTGCTGCTCAGCGTGCGAAGGTACGCGGAGGTGCTGGCGATTTCGCTCGCGGCGCCGGAGGCAATGGAGGCGACGTTGGAGACGATGTCGCTCTGAACGCCCGAGCCGCCGCCGTTGAAGTTGAGGTTGCCGGAGCGGGTGCCCTGACGGACGACATTGCCAGCCTGAAGATTGATGGCGCTGACGTTGATGTTGCCGCCGACGGTGAGAACGCTCTGGCCAACAAAGTTGGAGGCGGGGGAGAGGCGCAGGCCAACCGTGACGGCGCCGCCGGTGAGGTTGCCACCGACCAGGGCGCGGCCTTCGATGTCTTGGCTGTTGTTCTGCAGGTTTCCGGAGACGACCAGGTTGTACGAAGCAAAGACGCTGGCGTGGGCCGACGCGAGCGAGGTGGCCAAGGCCGCGCTGATAGCCGCGAATCGAACAAAACGCATGTGGAAGCTCCTCCAAGTCTCTTTTTCGCGGCGTTCCCGCCGCGTGGGTGCCCGGCAAACACGCCGGGGTCTTGTCTCAAGTCACATAGTACGACGCATCGCCACCACGGAAATGGCTGCAGGCCAGAGTTTTGCGCAGACTGAGCGCACCGGGCAAAGTCCCGAGCGGCGGGGGATCCGGGGCGGAAGTGGGCAGGGGAACGACGAAGGGGACGGCCCGGACTTGACACTCGCGAACCTGGGGTAAACAATCGTTTGAAACATCCGTTTGATTCGATCGAGCGAATCCGGCGGGTGGTCGCGAGGCTACCTCAGGAGCATGACGCTGGCACGCCGAGCCAAACAGACCGACCCTGCCCGTGGGGCCCGCCGCGCTGTCAAGGGACGAGCCAAAGAGGCTCCCCGCGCTGGGAAGCCAAGGCGGACGTCGGCAGAAGTGTCGAACGAAGATACCCAGCATCGGTTGCTGATGACCGCTGGCGAGGTCTTCGCCCGTCGAGGCTTTCGCGATTCGACGGTTCGGGAGATTTCGACCCTGGCGGGGGCGAACCTCGCGGCGGTGAACTATCACTTTGGCGATAAGAAGGGGCTGTACCACGCGGTGATAGCCTGCGGGCACGAGGCGGCCGGGCCGATGCCTGCGGATGAAGCGGCGGGGATCAGCGACCCGCGCGAGGCGCTGCGGGTGTATTGCCGCGCGTTTCTGCGAAGAATCTTGGACCATCGCAAACCCGAGTGGCACAGCAAGCTGATGGCCCGCGAGATGGCCGAGCCGACCGAAGCGCTGGACGAGATGGTGAAGATGATGATTCGCCCGCACTGGGAGCGGCTGGGGGCGATTGTCGGGGCGATTCTGGGGCCGTCCGCCAGCCCCAGATTGGTCCGCTTGGCGACGCAGAGCATCACGTCGCAGATGGTGTTTTACGCCCACGCCCGTCCGGTGCTTGATCGGCTTTTTCCGGCCGAGGAGTGGTCGCCGGCGAGCATTGAGCGTCGGGGGGAGGATGTGGCGGCTTTTTCGCTGGCCGCGCTGGATTCGCTTCGTCGCGTTGGAGGTAAAGCATGATCGGAATCGCGCTCAAAATGCTCTTTCGCGATAAGGCAAAGTACTTTGGCATCATCATGGGCGTGACGCTGGCGTCGCTGGTGATCACGCAGCAGGGTGCCATTTTTACTGGGCTTATGTCGCGTACCTTCGCGGTCCTCACCGACATGGGCGGGCCGGATATCTGGGTGATGGACCCCAAGGTCCAGTTCATCGATGACGTCAAGCCCCTGCAGGACACGGCCCTGTACCGCGCCCGCAGCGTGGAGGGGGTCGCCTGGGCGAGCCCACTGTACAAGGGCATGACTCGGGCCCGAATGGACGACGGGCAGTTTCAGAACTGCAATATCATCGGCTTGGAGGATTCAACGCTGACCGGCGGGCCCCCGCGGATGGTGAAGGGGAAAGTGGAAGACCTGCGCCGGGCGGACGCGGTCATCGTGGACCGGGTTGGGGCAGAAACACGTCTGGCACGCAAGGGACCGGGTGGCAAACCCGTGCCTCTGGATGTGGGCGATGTGATGGAGCTCAATGACCACCGGGCCGTGGTGGTGGGGATCTCGGACAACACGCGGAGCTTCCAGAGCAATCCGACGATCTACACGACGTACTCGCGGGCGACGACCTTCGTGCCTCGGGAGCGAAAGCTGCTCTCGTTCGTGGTGGTCAAGGCGGTGCCGGGGCTGGATTTGCACGTGCTGTGCGACCGGCTGGAGCGCGAGACCGGCATGGCCGCCTACACGAAGGAAGAGTTCAAGTGGAAGACCGTGATGTACTTCGTTCAGAATACTGGGATCCCGATCAACTTCGGGATCGCGGTGGGCCTGGGCTTCATCATCGGCACCGTCATCACCGGGTTCATGTTCTACAGCTTCACGGTCGACAACCTTCGTTACTTCGGCACGCTCAAGGCCATGGGGGCCAGCAATAACCGGCTGATGGGGATGATCGTGGTGCAGTCGATGGTGGTGGCCACCCTGGGGTTTGGGCTGGGTGTCGGGCTGGCGGCGGCCTTCGGAGCCAGTGCGAAAAACAGCCCGCTGGCCTTTCGCCTCCCCTGGCAACTGCTCTTCATCTCAGGAAGCGCCGTCGCCATTATCTGCACACTATCGGCAATGTTAAGCATGCGTAAGGTTGTGACGCTGGAGCCGGCGATCGTTTTCAAGGGATAACACGGGCGCGCACGGGGATCGGTTGCGGATTTTTGCGGGAGAGTGAAACTACCGGTGTTCGAATTCCGAATACGATGTGGTCAGTGAACACTGTTTAGCTTGGGTGGGACGTGGGACGGGTTGGCCAGGTTGGCGAGGTGTTTAGGAGCGTGCGAAGTTGGGATCGATTGACAGGCGAGCCCGGGAGAAGAACGAGACGCGCGAGAAGATTCTCGCCGCGGCTCGAGACCTGTTCGTGCGCGAAGGGTTCGAGGCGGTTTCGATGCGCAAGATCGCCGAAGCGATCGAGTACACGCCGGCGGCGATCTACACGCACTTCGCGGACAAGCACGCGTTGATGCTCGCGCTGTGTGACGCGGACTTTGGACTGCTGCGCGAGGCGATGGGCGATGCAACCCATCATGCCGACCCGGTGGAGCGTCTGCGTCGCTGCGGGCGGGCGTACATCGACTTTGGGTTTGCGCACCCCCACCACTATCGCTTCATGTTCATGACGAAGTTTCCGCCTTACGACCCGAGCGAGTCGCCTTGCGAGCATGGCAATCCGGATGAGGATGCGTACGCGTTCTTGCTCGAGACGGTGCGGGCGTGCATTGATCAGAAGCGGTTTTTGCCTGAGTGCCGCGATGCGGATGTGGTGACGCAGGTGTGCTGGGGGGCTGTGCACGGGATCGTGTCGCTGTACCTGACGCATGGCGACGACCCGTGGGTGAACTTTGTCCGTCCGCGTGAATCGGCGGAGATGCTGTACGGGGCGTGCATCAACGGGCTGCTGCGAATGGAGACCACACCGGCGCAAGGAGTTTCACGATGATCCGCATCGCGATCAAGATGCTGATGGGGGACAGGCTGAAGTACCTTGGCCTGCTGGCGGGCATGGCGTTCGCGGCCATGATGATCTCGCAGCAGATGTCCATCTTCCTGGGGCTCTCGTCGCAGACCGGCACCTTCATACGCGAGATGACGAGCACGGATCTGTGGGTGATGGACCCTCAGTTGCGATTCAGCGAGGACACGATCTCGCTGCCTGACACGGCGCTGCAGCGGGTCCGCAGCATCGAGGGCGTCGCCCACGCGGTGCCTCTGTATAAGGGCTTTCTGAAGGCCCAGCTCGCCGACGGCACCCGGACAAGCGTGATCGTGGTAGGCGTGGATGACGCAACGCTCTCTGGAGCGCCCGCCACCATCAAGAATGGCGACGCGACGCTGCTGCGGCAAGAGCCGGGGATACTGATCGACGAGCGCGACATGGGCACCAAGCTCGCGTATACCCGCTCGGGGGGCGCACCGATGAAGCTCGGTGATCGCATTTCGATCAACGATCGCGATGCGCTGGTGGTTGGGACGTATCGCGGCTCGCCCAGCTTTTTCTGGGATCCGACCATCTACACCACCTATAGCCGGGCGCTGCAGTTTGCCCCGCGCGAACGCCGCCTGATGTCGTTTGTGATGGTCAAGGTGGCGCCGGGACAAGACGTGCTGGCGGTCAAGGAGCGGATCGAGAGGATTACCGGGTACGCGGCCCGCACGTCGGTTGATTTTGAGAACATCACCAAGGCGTACATTCTCAAGAGCACGGGGATCCTCATCAACTTCGGCATCGCGGTGGGGCTGGGCTTTGTCATCGGCATGATCGTGACCGGGCAGACCTTCTTCAACTTCACGCTGGACAACCTTCGCTACTTCGCGGCACTCAAGGCCATGGGTGCCTCCACCGGCACGCTGGTGCGGATGGTGCTCAGCCAGGTACTCAGCGTCACGTGGCTGGCCTTTGGGCTCGGCGTGGGCATCGCGGCCTTCATGGGCCACTTCCTCGCCAAGACCGACCTCGCCTTCCTCATGAAGTGGGAGGTACTAGTCGTGACCGTGGGCATGATGCTGGTGGTCGGGGTGGTCGCGGCCCTCATCAGCCTCGTCAAGGTCTTGCGCCTTGAGCCGGGCGTCGTCTTCAAGGGTTAGTTGGCTTCGCAGCATTCATCCACGGGGCGAGAAAGCCCGGAGCGTTACACATGGACACACTCACAGCCACGCCAACCATCGAGCCAGGAGCCAAGGCGGATCGCCCGGTGGCGGTCTACTGCAAAGGCATCACCAAGACCTACGGCAGCGGACAGTCGGCCGTGCGGGCGCTGCGGGGGGTTGATGTTGATGTTCGCACGGGCGAACTCATGATGCTGGTCGGCCCCTCTGGCTGCGGCAAAACCACGCTCATCTCCATCATCGCGGGCGTGCTCGATCGAGACGAGGGCGAATGCACGGTGCTGGGCAAGGACTTTAAAGTGCTCGGGCCTAGCGGGACGACTCAGTTCCGCGCTACCAACGTCGGGTTTGTCTTTCAGGCCTTTAACCTCATCCCCACGCTGACGCTGGCGGAGAATGTGGCGGTGCCGCTGCTGATCAATCGCGTCCGCCGCGCCGACGCGATCGAGCAGGCGTGTGAGATGCTCAAAAAGGTCGGCCTGGGCGATCGTACCAAGGACATTCCCACCCGCCTCTCGGGCGGTCAGCAGCAGCGGGTGGCGATCTCGCGTGCCCTGGTACACAAACCCAAGCTGCTGGTCTGCGATGAACCCACGAGCGCTCTCGACCACGTCACCGGGCAGAAGGTCATGGAGCTGCTGCGCTCGGTCGCAGCGGGAAACGACCTCTCGCTCGTCGTCGTCACCCACGACGCCCGCATCTTCGAGTTCGCCGACCGGATCGCAGAGATGGACGACGGGCGCATCGTGAGCATGACGACCGGCAAGGGGCATCAGCATTCGTCGTTCGACGCTTCGCACGCCAAGTAAACGCACCTGCCCCGCTGGGGCCTTTTCACACGAGGTTTCACATGCTTCGCACCTACTTGATTCCGTTGTTGGCGATCGCCGGGATGGTCTTTGCCGTGGTCACGGTGGTGAAGGGGAGCAAGCCCCCGCCGGCTTCGCCCCCGGTGATCGAGCCCCCCAAGGCGCCGTTCGAGGCCTTTGTGGCTGGCTCGGGGCTGATTGAAGCCGCGTCGCAGAACATCGCGATCGGCACTCCGGTGGGCAATGTCGTGACGAAGGTCAACGCGACCGTCGGCGACGAAGTCAAGAAGGGCGACGTGCTGTTCGAGCTCGATACGCGTGAGCTCGCGGGCGAGCTTGCGGTGCGCCAGACATCGGTGGAGGTCGCCAAAGCCACGCTGGCGCAGCTCAAGGCGGGCACAAGGCCGGAGCTCTTGCCCGGGCAGCGGGCGAAGGTGGCTGCGGCCAACGCTGACCTCAGCGACATGAAGAGCCAGCTCGAAAAGGTGATGAAGGTGAGCGTTCCGGGAGCCGTAAGCGAAGACGACCTCAACCGTCGTCAGTTCGCGGTTGCGTCGGCCCAGGCGCGGCTGGAGGAATCCGCGGCGCAGTTGGCGTTGCTGGAAGCGGGAACGTGGCAGCCGGAGATCGAGGTGGCCGCGGCCCGGGTCGCCAACACCCAGGCAGAGGTCGATTCGCTTCGCGTCGAGATTGACCGTCGCCTGATTCGCTCGCCGATCGATGGTCGGGTGCTGCAGGTCAACGTTCGGCCCGGCGAGTTCGCCCAGGCGGGCGTCCTGGCCACGCCTCTGATGCTGATGGGCACCGTGAATCCCCTGCATGTCCGCGTCGATGTCGACGAGCACGACTCGTGGCGGGTGAAGCCCGGGGCCAAGGCCTATGCCTACGCCCGGGGCAACAAGGAGATCAACACCCCGCTGGAGTTCGTGCGCTTCGAGCCCTATGTCGTTCCCAAGAAGTCTCTCACCGGCGATAGCGCCGAGCGGGTGGATACCCGGGTGCTTCAGGTGCTCTACCAGTTTGACCCCAAGCAGATGTCTTTGTTCGTCGGCCAGCAAGTGGATGTCTTCATCGAGGCGGACCCGATCCAGCATCACGATCAGCCCGCGGCAACCTCGCCCGCGAAGTAACTCAGCGCCTCAAGATTTGGATACTGCCACGGCCAGCCAATCGGCCCGCCAAAGCCCCCCGGGCTGGCCCGAGCGCGTTCGCGATCGAAGGCGGCAATGAGGCCCAATCCGCTCCTTGGACCGCATCTTTTTCCAGAAGCCCCGCCCAGCGGGGGCACGCCCCAACAGCACAACGGAGACCAACACTTGAAGATCCGTAACACGACGCCACTGCTTCTTCTGCTCCTCGCGGGATGCAACGTGGGCCCGGACTACACCAAGCCCGAGGCGCAGGCACCTGCCAAGTTTGACAGCCTCTCAGGCCAGCCCGACGGAATCCCATCGCGCCCGGTGGATCGTTCGCTCACGCCCGGGGCGTTGGCGCAGTGGTGGAAGGTGCTGAATGACGCGCAACTGGATTCTCTGCTGGAGCGCGCGATCGCCTCCAACCTCGACCTGAAGATCGCGACCGAGCGCGTGCTGGAGTCGCGGGCCTTGCGCGGAGTCGCGGCCAGCGAGCAGTACCCCAACGTGAGCGTCGATCCGAGTGTGACGCGATTCCAGAACAGCAGCACGGCGTCTTCGTTCATTAGCCGCGCACGCACCTATTACGAGGCGAGGGTCGACGCGAGCTGGGAGATCGACATCTTCGGGGGGATCCGTCGCAATATCGAGGCGAGCGACGCGGACCTGGACGCGGAGATCGAGTCGCAGCGCGACGTGCTGGTGACGCTGACGGCGGAAGTTGCGCGCAACTACGCGGAGTATCGCGGGTTTCAGGCGCGGGTCGCGCTGATCGAGCGGACCATCAAGACGCAGCGCGACACCCTGAACCTGACGGAGAGCCGCTCCAAAGCAGGGATCGGCGCCGAGATCGAGACCCAGCAGGCCCGGGCCCAGCTCGCCACCCGCCTGAGCCAGCTTCCCCCGCTGGTGACCGGGGCCCGGCAGGCGGCGTTTCGCCTGGGCGTGCTCCTGGGCCAGGCACCCGACTCGCTGTTGAGCGAGCTGGCGGAGTACAAACCCGTGCCCAGCGCCCCCGATGAGGTTCCGGTGGGATTGCCTTCTGAGCTTTTGCGTCGGCGGCCAGATGTCCGCCAGGCGGAGCGGCAACTGGCCGCGGCCAATGCGCGCATCGGTGTCTCCACCGCCGAGCTCTATCCACGCTTCTTCCTCACCGGGTTCGGCGGGGTGCAGAGCGCCGAGCTTGCCAGCATCGTTGATGCGCGAAGCCGCATCTTCAGCATTGGCCCCAGCATGCAGTGGAACGTCTTCAGCGGGTGGAGGATCCAGTCCAACATCGACGCTGCCGACTCCAGAACCAAGCAGGCCTTTTCCACGTACCAGAAGTCGATTTTGACGAGCCTGGAGGATGTCGAAAACTCTTTGACCAGCTTCGTGCAAGACCAGGCGCAGCGGGCGGCCCTGCGCGATGCGGTGCAGGCCGACCAGCGGGCCGTCGATCTCGCCATCGATCGTTACAAGAGCGGGATCGTCGATTTCCTGACCGTGCTGGTGAACCAGCGCGAGCTTTACGACGCCGAGGCCCAGCTGGTGCAGAGTCAGACCAGCGTCACCACCAGCCTGATCGCTGTCTACAAGGCACTGGGCGGGGGATGGGACGACACCAACGCAGACCAGCCCGCCGAGGAGGCGGCAAAGCCCCCAGCGCCAGCAACGCACCAGGAAACTCAGCCCGATGCATTTGCGCCGACCAAGCCCAGCGCATGAAGAACGCCGCGACCGATGGAACGGTCGCGGCGTGAGATGACAAGGTGCCGGATTGACCATCGCCGCACGCCCCGAAGGTGAACGTGCGCGTCCCTACGTCGCTCAGAAGAGCACTTCGACGCGAAGCTGCCCCACCACAGCGTCTTCGAGGTTGGCCCGCCTGGGTTGAAGACATAGATGAAGTCGGGGGTGATGTTGATGAACGGGGTGACGCGGAACTTGTAGTACACCTCGATGGTCGTCTCATCGCCGGAGTACGGTGCGCCCAGTGAGTCGCTCAGATCATCAAACGAGACGTAGACGCCCGTGCTATCCCCATCGCGAGAAGGGAAGGTTCCCTTGAGTACGACCCCGCCCGCGCCATGGAACTTGGATGGAGAGACCGAGTCCTCGGTCCAGCCGAACTGTCCGAAGACGAAGAGTCCAAGGCCCTTTTCGTCATCGCTTTCGCCCCGGCGGATGAGTTGCTGCTCCGCGACGGCGTACACCCCTGAGGCCCCCGCCTTGCTGTCGCCGTTGAAGGTGGTGGCGCGGCCGGTGTGATAGTGCCCGCCGACGCCGACGCGCCCGTTGCCGAGCCCGGCGAAGTCGTCCCACGAGTAGCCGACTTCGCCCACCACCGACCAGCTCGAGGACTTGTCATCGGAGAAAAACTGGTCGGGGCCGCGATTGCCGGTGAAGACGCCGTCGCGGGTCGCGCCGTCGAAGAGCCCGCCCCCGATGTAGAGGTTGTCGAGGGGGTAGAAGAAGGCAACCACGCCGGTGGCGGGAGCGGGGTAGCTTGCGAAGCCGTTGAGGGTTGGGCTGAAGCCCGGGCTGCTGCTCAAGAAGTCGCCGGCCGAGTTCAGGAAGTCGAACTCGGCGTTGGCGTCGATCTTGCCGACCTTGATGCGCAACGCTCCGTCGAAGAGCATTTGCTGGTACCAGAGCTCGGCGAGCTGGTTCACGTTGAGACCGGTGTCGATGTTCGAGATGCCCTGCACGTCGCCGACGTCGCGCGACCCGCCCCGGTTGGAGGCGAAGTAGGCGTCGGCGTACAGCGTCGCCCCGGTCAGCCCGAGGAGCTTGTCCAGGTCGGCGGTGGCGTTGACGTCGAAGACGTGGCGAGTGCTGGCCACGTTGCGGCGGCCGCCATCCCACACGCTGGACCAGTGCTGGGTGTACGAGCCTTCGAAGGTGATGCCGTGATCGATGAGCCAGGTGCGCCCGCCGCCCCAGTCGCCGGTGGCCCGGTCCCACTCCCAGTAGTCTTTGCCCCCGAACCAGCTCCGGGCTTCCGGGGCGGGTTCGGCCGGGGCATCGGGGGCGACCTTGTCCACGGGCGTGGAGTTGGGCAGCTCGCGCTCACCCTTGGGGCGCCCGGGCAGATCTTGCGGGCCCAGAAACTCGCTCACGTTGCTGAGCGTCGTCTCGGGGGCTGTCTCCGGGCCGGAGTCTTGTGAGTAGGCTACCGCCGGCAAACCGGAGAGAGCGGCCAACGAGATCAGGGAAGTCCTGTAAGCGTTTCTGCGATTGAAGTGGCTCATGCCCGAGGGCATCGGATTCGCAAATCAGCAACTTCACGCGTTTTCAAGTGCCGTGCGAAGATTCCCCTCTCCAAGTACGCGCGGTTGTAACGCCCGTAACGAACTCACCGGCGGCGACGGGCGACTAGCAGCCCCGTCAGCCCTGCCAACCCAAGAACACCCGGGGCAGGTACAACGACGAGGGTGACCGCTGTCTGGGAGTAGAGCACCTCGAACCAGAGGCCGCCGCCCAGCTGCGTGCCGCTCACGTTTGCGAAGACTCCGTCGTGTGATCCGAATGACAGGATTCGAAACTCGTCGCCGAGTTGGGGCCGGAAACTGTTGATGAGCGAGAGGCTGAGCTCTCCGGCGGCACGGCCTTCGAAGGCCAAGAGCCCGGTAACATCGATCGCGTCATAGCCATTGGCCGCCACGCCTCGGGCGAGGCCACCGATCTCGATGTTCACGCGGCCGTCGAGCTGCTGCTGCAAGTCGCCGGTGACGGCGAGCAGCCCAGCGGACGCACCGGGGCGGATGACGCCTCCCGACACGAGGTTGCCGTTGATGGTGCCGTTGCCATTGAGCGTGCCCCCGGTGAGATTGAACCCACCGGTGGCGTTGATGGTCCCGTTGGCGAGCGTGGTGCTCCCGCCGGTTTGGTTGAGGGCGCCGGCCACGGTGAGCGTGGTCGCGCTCGTGCCCGCGGCGCCAACGCGCAGGTTGCCAGCGTTGGCGAGCGCACCCGAGGTGGAGAGGTTCCGCCCGTTGCTGACGCTGAGCGTGCCCGCGCTGGTGACGCTGGCGAGGTTGCGGAAGGCGTCAAGGTTGGCCTGGTCGACGATCTGGGCTGTGGGGTCGTCCAGCGAAAGGTTGGCGGCGACCGTCGAGATATCCGCGTTGTTGAACTGCAATCGCCCGGTCACTGCGAGCTGTCCGTCGGTAAAGATGCCGGTCGAGAAGTTGGTGATGGTGCCGTTGACGGTGAAGGTCGAGCCTGCGCCGACGCGGATGGCGCCGGTGGCCCCCAGCGTCAGGTTGCTGGCGCTGGTGAAGTTTCGCCCGTTGATGATGCCCAGCGTGCCCCCGGAGGCGACGGCGGTCACTCCGGCCAGGGCGTCGGTGTTGGAGAGGTTGACGACCTGCGAGGCCGCCCCGTCGAGGGTGAGGCTGGTGGCGATGGTGGTCAGGCCGGCGAGGTTGGGCGCTTGGAGCGTCCCCGCGACCACAAAGGTTCCGCCCGAGAGGGTGGAGCCGCTGACGTTGCCCAGGGTTGAGCCGGTCGGAATCGCGAGCGTAGAGGAGGCCCGCACGTCCAGCGTGCCGGAGTTCAGGAGGCTGCCGGTGGTGGTGAAGGTGCGGCCGCCGCTGACGCGGATGGTGCCCGCGGCTTGATTGGTCGAGACGTTGCCGAAGGCGTTGAAGGAGCCGCCCCCTGCGCCTAGCTCGACGACGGCGGCGTTGTCGGTGATGCTCTGGCCCACGACGTCGAAGCTGCCTCCCAGGATGCGATAGGTCCCGCCCGAGAGGGTGGAGCCCGCCAGGGTTAGTTGATCGGTCCGGAGCGTGCCGGTGCGGGTTTCGATCACTCCGGTGTTGGTGAGGGTGACGCCAGAAAGATCGGCGACGCCGGTGCCTGAGTCACGAATGAGGTCACCGGAGTTGATGATGCTTGGGCGGGTGCCGCTGTTGTCCCAGCGGACCTGCTGGTTGTTGGCGATGGTGAAGACGCAGGCGGCGTTGTTGATGAGCCGGGCGTTGTTGCGCAGAACGATGTCCTGGGTGCCGATGATGTTGGCGTGCCCGTCGTTGTGAATGACGTCGGTGTCTTCGATCTCGCAGGTGGTGGTGGTCGGGTTGTAGTTGACGACGCCATTGCCCTGGAGGCGGGAGAGGTTCTGGACGACGCCGCTCCCGATGTTGGTCACGCCATTGACGAGGATCTGCCCGCCCTGGTTGGCGCCGTTGATGACGGCGCCCGAGGTGGTGAGGTTCTGGTTGAGCTGAAGCGTGAAGGCCCCGCCATAGAGCAGCGTGGCGTCGGCGGAGGTGAGGGTGAAGTTCTCGATGGTGATGTTCTGGTCGAGGGTCACGCCGTAAGCGGCGCCCGCGACGCCCACCACCGCGTTGAACGTGTTCCCCCCGTTGTTGTTGGGGAAGCTGGGGGCGATGTCCCAGACCATCATGGTGGTCCAGTTGCCGCTGGTGGGGGTGGTCCAGGTTGCGGTGGTTTGGCCCAGGGCTCGCCCGCTGCACAACATGAGCGCGGCCCCAACCAGCAGGGCTGCGGAAACGGATTTCGTGCGCATGATTTTTCTCTTCCTCCTAGGTTCATCGAGCCATCGAGTCTTCGCCCGGCGGCACGGTCTCTCTCTACCCAAGCGTATCACCAGTCATCAATTTCGCAACGGCGATTCAACACAAATCCACGCCGATAACCACTTCCCGTGCCCACTTTTGTTCATTCCCAAACAGAACCCAGCTGACGCGCTGATGCCCACCGGCCATCACTGCGGCTTGGCACGGCGCTGGCGCACTTGCTCCAGCACCGCCCCGGTTTCACGCTCATAGCTATTCCCCTCGGCCAGGCCCCCATCACCTCGAAGGGCGGCAAAGACTTCCATGGCCTTGACGAGTTCCTGCTCGGCGCTGGCCAACATCGGCCCCTGGGCGGCCCCTTTGGCGTTTTGCAGGTGGGCCAGGCCCAGCTTGTAGTAACCGACCCCCAAATCGAGCCGATGGCGCTGCATCGGGTCCGCCCGCAGCGTCTGCTCGCGCAGGGCGACCATCCGGGTGTACACCTCGGTAGCCTCTTCCGTGCGCCCCAGCGCCCGCAGCTCGTCGCCGACGCGGACCAGGCACACGCTCCAGTCGCGCCTCGCGGTGATGCTGGCGCTGTCTACCCCGGCCAAAGCCCGGGCGATCTCCTCGGCCCTTTGAAAGTCGGCGAGGGCCCCCTCGTGCGAGACTTTGGACTTGGCCAGGTTCGCCTCGGATTCCTCGAAACGGGCCAGCAGTTCGAAGGTTTCGGCGGCGTCCGCGCTGGCCTTGCCGACGCTCACCAGCGCAATCCACAAATCCCGACGAAGCTCGCCGCTGGCGTTGTTCGCGCTGGAAAGCTGCTCGAAGGCGTCGGCGCCGCGCTGAGCCGCGGCTTTGGCCTCGGCAAACCTCACCCCGGCTTCCTTGAGCAGCACCACTGTCGCGTCCTGGTCGTTGAGCTTCATCGAGTTTTTGGCGCTGGTGAGATAGACCCGCGCCCGCGCCAATGCCGCTCCGGCCCGCTGATCGGTGATCACCCCCAGGGCCCGGGCGGCGTCGCTGTCGGTGGGGTCTTTGAGCAGGCGCGTGGACCAATATTCGCGGGCCGCGGCGTATCGATCTTCGGCGCTGCCCAGCAGCTCCCGCGCCATCCCCTCCGCTCCAGGGGCAGATCGAATCGACTCGCTATCGCCCAGGGCGGTCAGCGTGTCGCCCAGAAATCCAAGGACCCAGGCCCGATTCTCGATCCACTTGGGCCTCTGGTCGGCCAGGGCGGCATCGTTCCCGGCCAGGGCCAGCGCACGGTCGTATTCATCGATCGCGCCCACGAACTTCTCTCTGGCCCCTGCCAGGTCTTGCTTGCCCCGCAAGGCGGTGCCCTCGCGGGTGCGGGTGCGGGCGATGGCGGCGTGCACCCGGGGGTCCGAGGGCGCCCGGGCCAGGAGGGCCTCGCGAATCTCCTTGGCTTTCGCAAGATTGGACTCGCTGGAACTGCTCTGGCCGGTCTTGGGGAAGAAGTAGAGCCCGCCCTGCAGATCGGCGACCTGCTCGTGCGCTTTGGCCAGGTCCAGCAACAGGCTGATGTCATCGCCGGCCTCGGATTTCAGGCGGTCGAGATACTTCTGCGCCTGGAGGAGCAGGAGCTCGCGCGCCTTGGTGGCGCCGCGAAGATCCGCGATCTGGGGCTGCAAATCCGTGATCATGGACATGGCGAGCGCATGCCCGGCCAGGAAGTTTTCGTTGGCGCGGGCCGCGTTCTGCTGGGCCAGCGCCTGGGCCGCCTGAGTCTCCGCGAGGGCCTGGCGGGTGCGGGCCTCAGCAGCCTGCGAGCGCCGGTAGAGAACGGTCAAACCGATGCTCACCCCCACCAGCCCCACCAGGGCCAGCATCGCCACCACCACCCACGGGCGATACTTCTGGAGGGCCTTGCCGATGACGTAAACGGCGCTGTCGCGCTTGGCCTCCACCGGCTCCCCCGCAAGATATCGGCGCAGGTCGCGGGCCAGTTCGCCCGCGCTCTGATAGCGCCGCTCGCGCTCCTTGCTCAGGCACTTCAGGACGATTGTCTCGACTTCGTCGTTGATCTGGCGGCGGATCGTGCTGGGCTTGGCGGGCTGGGCCCGCAAAATGTTCTCCAGCACGTCACGCATCGCCCCCACCACGCGATATGGAAACTGCCCGGTCAGCATCTGGTAGAGCATCACCCCCAGCGAATACACGTCCGTCCGCACGTCGATGTTGCCGGGCACGCCCTCGGCCTGTTCCGGGCTTGCCCACGGCAGGCTCCCGATGAACTGGCCCGTCAGGGTCATGAGCTGCGGGGTCTTGGCCCCGCTGTCGGGGGCGTCGGGCCCGGAGATTTTGGCCAGCCCAAAGTCCACCACGATCGGCTCGCCATTGGCGTCCACCCGCACGTTGGCGGGCTTGAGATCGCGATGGATCACGCCTTTGAGGTGGGCGGCGTTCACCGCGTCGCAGATCTTGGTGAAGAGCACGATCGTCTCTTCCACACTCAGGCGCTTGTCGCTCAGGAGTTCGTCCAGCGTGCGACCCGAGATGTAGTCCATCACATAGAAAAGCCCGCCCTCGCTCGCTACCCCGCTGTCGTGGATGCGCACGATGTTGGGATGATTGAGCTGCCCGAGCACCTGCACCTCGCGCTCGAAGCGCGTCCGCCCCGCTGGCCCGCTGAAGGGCCCCCCGTGCAGAACCTTGATCGCCACCTTCCGCCGCGTCGTCTTCTGGATCGCCTGATAGACGACACCCTGCCCCCCCCGATGAATCTCCCGAAGCACTTCATACCCCGGAAAGGCGTTCTCAGGGGGAAGCTCGTCGGCGAAGATCACGCTCCCCTCGCGCGGGGTCGCCTGCTCGATTGCTTCGCGAATGATGTCGCGTTCCGGGCGCGAGCCGCCCGGCGAGACGGGGTCGCGCCCCGACTGGGGAGGCTCCGGCGGCAATGTCGGGTCTTCGGAGCTCATCTCAAGGAGGGCCTCACCAAGCGATCAGCGCATGGTACTGCAATCGCGCCTGGGGTAAGAGCACCCCGGGCGCCGCGAATGTGATCAAAATCAAAAAACGCCGTCCCGCCTCAGATGCCCCCCTCCGGACTCCCGAGGCGAGACGGCGCGGCTGGCCAGAACCCATGGGTTGAGACAGACGATCCCACAGGCCCTAGCCCTCCGTAACTAGATAGCGTGCAAACCGGCAATCCCTCACTCGGGTTGCGAAAAAAATTTCGCAGCCGGCCCCATGGCTTCCCGCAATCGGTCGTGAGCCCGGGCCCGAAGCATGTACGCCGCCCCTTCCGATTTTCCGAGGCGCTGCGCAACTTCCTTGATATCAAGCCCTTCCAAATCAAAGAGTCGCACGACCTTTTCGTAGTCAGGAGGCAGACTCGACAGGGCTCGCTGCAAGTGGACCGCCGCCTCGTCTTTGGCGGCGTGCCGACTCGGGGTTGTCATGGTTCCACTGAGCAAATCAATCAACGCCACCACCGAGCCGGTGGTTCCACCAGCGTTGGCAACTCGACGCCCCGGGTCCGGGCGACGCCCCGCCTCCAATGAGCGGATGGCGTCGATCAAGTTGTTCTCCGCCATGCGGCTAAGCCACGCCAAAAACCCGCTCGCACCGCCACCCTTAAAGCGAGTCAGGCGCATGACCGCCTCGACGTAGGTCACCTGCATGACGTCGTCGGCGTCGAGGCTGGATTGGTGGAGCGGGCTGATCCGCCCTTCGATGCGGGACCTTACCTTGGGCCCGCACAGCTCAAGAAGCTGCGCCAGGGCCCGCGTGTCGCCCTTCACCGCCTGCTCGAGAAGTCCGTCCGCGTCGATCGTCATCGGCCACCCCTTCCCCCGCTACCCCAACTCCATCTGGTCATCGCGCTCCGTCACGACCCCCTCTTGATAGGCCCGAACCAGCGCCTCCAGGTCCGCGATCTCGGATCGGATCTGCACGCCTTGGAGCGTATCCCCGACCGTGCGTGGAGCGGGGTACTGGCGCACACGCGTCACGGTGGGGACAATGTCCGCCCCGGCGCGGATCGTCGCCTCCACGCCCTCGAAAGGCGCGTGCTGGGCCAGGTCGATCCGGTCCGGGCGGAGGACCAGCGTGTAGCCCCGGTCCCCGTAGGCTTCGCTGAAGGCCCCGTCGATGGTGATGGCGTTGCCGCCGCGCTTGACGGGGAGTTCCCCGTGTTCCACCTTCACCGGCACGTGGCCGTTGACGACCAGGGCGTCGGGGCCCATGCCAAAGAGCGCCCCGATCCGATTGACAAACCCGGCGTCGTGCATGAGCTCAAAGTAGGGGTTTTTGTGCTCCTTGTGAGCGGCTTTGTCCGCGATGAAGCACGTCTCGAAGGTCGAGAGCCGGTCCTTGCCAAAGAGCGGGCTTCGCGGCCCGCCCCACAGATACCACAACCAGTCGGCGTCGGAATCCAGCCCAAACCAGCGTTTGCGCATCGCCCGGCGCACCACCGACCCCAGCCCATCCATCAGCTCGCGCCCGGAAAGGTCCTGCCCATCGACCTGAAGCGAAAGCACCTGGCCCTGATCATCGACCGGCACGCAGGCGTGAAAGAAGAGCACGTCGTCGCGCCGGGCCCACATCGAGCCGTGCCTTACCAGCCACTCCATGTGCTGGCGCAGGCGCATCGAGCGGGTGAAGCTCTCGCGCAGGCGATCCACGCACGCCTGCTCTTCGGGCGAATAGGCGTACGGGTCTTTGGGGTCGATGGTCGGCAGGTGCTCGTCGGCCATGGGATGGATCTTGCCATCGACCTCGACGCTCTTGGCCTTGCCTTGTTCCCAGCGGATGCGATGCAGCAGCCGCCGGTGCTCGAGGTTCCACTCCGGGTGGCGTTCCAGCAATCGCCCCTCGCTCTTGAACTGCAGGATCGCGACCGCTTTTTGCATCCGCGCGATCGTGACGGCCTCGCGGAACCCCTCGCCCTTGGGCGAAAAGCGTGTGGCGGGGTCGTCGGCGTAGACCTGCCGCACCAGACGCTCCAGCGGGGCCATCATGACCCCGTATCCCTCTTCGAGCTGGCTCATGCGCCGATATCGCACGCTGAAGCGCAGCATTGTCAGCATCGTCGGCTCGTGCCCAAGGTGGGCCCCCAGCCAGAGCATGTCGTGATTCCCCCACACCACGCGGCAAGCCGGCTGGCGCATCAGCGTGTCGCACACCCGATCCATGCGTGGGCCCCGGTCGCCCAAGTCTCCGATCACCAGCAACTCATCGCAGCTGAGGTTGCGGATCAGCCGGGCCCCGGCCCGCACGGCGCCCCAGTCGCGGTCGTACTTGGCCAGTTCGTCCAGCATCTGCCGGACGTACTCGGGACGCTGGTTGCTCCCCAGCTCGACGAACAACTCCCGGTACCACGCGGGCAGGAGCGCCTCGAACTGGACTCGCCGGTAGCTCAATCGCAGGTGGCGCACCACCTTGAACTGATTCTGAAGGGTCTCGAAGACCCAGTCGCGTCGTGCTCCGCGCTGGACGATGTCGCGCGACAGGGCGTTGATCGCCTCGCGCGGATAGTAAAGGACGCTCAGGAACTCGGCGCGTTGGGCGGGGGAGAGACAGTCACCCAGGATCTGGTCTACGAGCAGGCGCAGCTCGCCCGAGGCGTTGTTGATGACATGGCGGAGCTTGGCGTCTTCCCCGTGGACGTCGCTGATGACGTGCACGACGCCCATGGGGAGGGAAAGCCTGGCCCGCAGCGCCGCGGCCTCCGAGACCGCCGCCTCGATCGTCGGGAACCGGGCCGCCAACGCTCGCAGCGCCGAGAGCTCGCTTCCACCCACGTTGTGATGCATGCAGACCTCCAGGGCCGAACTGTAGAAGCGTGGCGCGGGCTATTTGCCTGGCGTGACGACGGTCGAGGAGGGTCGGCGCAGGTCGTCGCTGATGAGCTTGGCAGCCAGGAGGATCGACATCACCACGAGCACCACCCGCACCAGCTTGGTGCCGCCCTTGAGGACCAGGCGGGCGCCCACCTGGGCCCCGAGAAACTGCCCGCAGGCCATGACCAGACCGGGGAGCCACAAGACCTTGCCCGCGAGAATGAAAAATGTCAGGGAGGCGATGTTGCTCGCGAAGTTGAGCAGCTTGCTGTGCGCCGTGGCAACCGGGAGGGTCAGACCCAGCAGCGAGACACACGCCAGCGCGTAGAACGTGCCCGCGCCGGGCCCGAAAAATCCGTCGTATCCGCCGATGCACAACGCGGCTGTGCAAGCAAAGAGCCCGACGCCCACCCGTTGACGGCGCTCCACCTCGCCGGCGCGTTTGGCCAGCAGCATGTACAGCGCGATCGCGATCAGCACCCAGGGGATAACCCGCCGCAGGGTCGCGGGGTCGACCAGGTGCAGCGAGTATGCCCCGAGGACGCCCCCAAGGAGTGCTCCGAGAAAAGCCGGCCAAAATCGGCGAAAATCCACCGCACCCGCCCGCACAAAGTGGATGCTGGCCGAGAGCGATCCGGCCGTCCCCTGAACCTTGTTGGTCCCGAAGACAGAGGCGGGCGGCACCCCCGCCCAAAACAGCACCGGAATCGAGAGGAGCCCGCCCCCGCCCGCGATGGCGTCGATGCACCCCGCGACGCACGCCACGCCAAAGAGCGCCGCCAAGACCGTCGGCGCAAGATGAAACGTCGAAACATCCGCGTCGAGCGCCGCCGCGAAGACAAGACAGGCCGGGGGGATGGACGCCAGGATCATTGGCCCCCAGATTAGGCCGCCCTGGGGGCGGAGCCGGCCTCGAACCCTCGCACGCCTCGCGTACCATGGCCAGACATGCCCCCCAATCCATCCACCACCGTGAGTCCCCGCGACGCCGCGGCCCTCGCTCCCAAGCTCAGCGAAGTCCCCTCGCCGGTCGGCCGCTTTGGTGATTACGGGGGCACCTATGTCCCCGAGACGTTGTGCGGGGCCCTGGAGCAGCTTCGCGAGACCTACGCCCGCGTCTGCAACGAGGAGCGCTTCTGGGACGAGCTCAAAGACCTGCTCAAAACCTTCGTGGGCCGGCCCACGTCGCTGTACTTCGCCAAGCGCCTCACCGACTACTCGCGGGGGAGCGCCGGGCACGAACTTGGGGCCAAGATCTGGCTCAAGCGCGAAGACCTGGCCCACACCGGGGCCCACAAGATCAACAACACCATGGGCCAGACGCTTTTGGCGATCCGCATGGGCAAGCGCCGCATCATCGCCGAGACCGGCGCGGGTCAGCATGGCGTGGCCACCGCGACTGCCTGCGCCCACTTCGGGCTGGCCTGCGAGGTCTACATGGGCAGCGAAGACGTGAGGCGGCAGCGCCTCAACGTCACCCGCATGCGCATGCTGGGGGCCAAGGTGATCGAGGTCGATTCAGGCTCGCGAACGCTCAAGGACGCCACCAACGAAGCCATGCGCGACTGGATGGGCTCCAGCGAAACCACCCACTACATCATCGGCTCGGTCGTGGGCCCACACCCCTTCCCGATGATCGTTCGAGACTTTCAATCCATCATTGGGCAAGAGGCCAAGAGCCAGTCGCTGCGCCTCTTTGGCAAGCTGCCCGATGGCGTTGTTGCGTGCGTGGGCGGGGGTTCCAATGCCGCGGGAATCTTCTATCCGTTCGTCGATGACCTCGGGGTGAAGCTCTATGGCGTCGAGGCGGGCGGGCGCGGGCCCGCGGCCGGGGACCATGCTGCCCCGCTCTCGCACGGGACGCCGGGAATCTTGCACGGCTCGCTCAGCTACGTGTTGCAAGACGGTGCCGGCCAAACCGCGGATGTCCACAGTTGCTCGGCCGGGCTGGACTATCCGGGAGTGGGACCTGAGCACTCCTATTGGAAGGACAACGGGCGGGTGCAGTACTCGGCCGTCACCGATGACGAGGCGCTCGATGCCTTCACGCTGCTGGCTCACACTGAAGGGCTGATCCCGGCGCTGGAGTCAGCCCACGCCATCGCACAGGCCGTCAAGATCGCTAGAACCATGAAGCAGGACCAGAACCTGGTGGTGAACCTGTCGGGCCGGGGCGATAAGGACGTTGACGAAGCGGCGCGGCTGCTCGCGCTGCGGGGTCGCTAAACCACGCCCCTCCCAACCAGCCTCGACGAGCCCCGCACGGACTGAGCTTCCATCTGGTGGCACGGGCTCCCGGCCCGTGGCTTCAGTTCGTTCTACTTCATTCTGTGTGTCGCTGTAGAGCGGACTCAGTTCAGGTGTATTGGGGTAGTCCGGCTCTCCGAGCCGGATCACGGAACAGGGTGCCGAGCCACCCAGGAAGACCGCGCGGCTTGCCTTGAATCCGCTCTGAGAGCTCGAATCGGAAGCGTGGGTCACCAAGGTGAGAAACCCGCCAGCGGTGGATCGCCGCTTTGACCCCGCAGCCCAAACGGAGCCCGGCAGAAAAGCGCGGACCCGAGTAAAATCCCCGCATGACCCCCGTCACCCACTACCGTGCCCGCTTCAGCTTCATTGGTGAAGGCAAGGGCGAGATCCAGATTCGCTGCCAAGACGGCGCGGCCTATGTCTTGGCGGTCGAGTCGCGCGAGGAATTTTTGGTGGCGATGACGCTGCTGGCCAAGGCCGGGGTGCTGTATGACGCCGGGAGCCAGGAGTTGGTGGTGAGCGAGCTGCGCGCGGGAACGTAGACTATTTCCAAGAAACCGACGTGCGGACCGCCTGAGCGGACCGCCACGCAGCCCTGCCAACTTTCCGGGCAGTAGACGTCGAGTTTCGCCCGCTCCGAGCTCGCCAAGTTACTACCACGGACCGAGTGCAAACTGTGCTGATCGGGTTTACTCGATGGGCTTGCCCGTGGTGAATCTACCGGATTCCAGCGCTTCTTTGGGCGTGTCTCCGGCAGTGCCGGTAAAGATACCGCCAGAGGGGTACCAGTAGTTGAGATTTTCGTACGATTCAGTGGCGGACATGTAACGGACGCTCCCGTCGAAGAAGACCGCGTTCATGCCGCGCGTGTGGCGGTAAGAAAGATTCCTGTTCGTTGGATTGGACGACTCACGTCCGAAGGCCGTGGAGTTGACATAGCCCGGAGAGGAGTCGCAGAATGGACCGTACCAGTTACCCGCAGGCGTAATGTCAAAGTCAAGAACATTTGCGCCGGGAGCGTAATAACGGGTTCCATCCGACGCCATGACCTTCTTCGAGGGCTGGATTCCCACCTTGTCGATCCGAGGCCACCAAGTAGTTGGGAGTGTCACTGGGCTGGAATGTGCGTAGCGATCGCGCGGCAAGCGAGTGGTTTGCCCCGATGGCAGCACCGAGTTCAGATCGTTCAGGCCGTTGCCACCCACCCGAGCATTCACCGTGTTGAATCCTTCGGGCGCGAGATAGCTGTTCTGGCGATACACCAACGAACCCTGAGCAGTGGCGAAGTCGGCCTGGTCGGACGCCGAGCCGAAAAGCTGATTGTTGACGGCTTTGGCGGAAGGGCACGCGAACTGATTGAAGATCTGAAGCGTGCGGTAGGCACGATTTGGCGACAGATTGTTGGAGTCGCCCACAATCGGGCTGATCCAGTCCCACATGTTCGTCGGGGTGGTCGATGAGGTGTTGCCCACAATATTTGCACCATTGAAGTAATCAGCTTCGGCGCCGGTCGTCATGTAGCCAGCCAACCATTCCTTGTTAGAACCGTAGTACGCAGCCTGGGCTTGGCCGAGGCCCCGCAAGCGTGTCGAACAGACGATCGAGCGCGCCGTCTCGCGAGCTTTGCCGATCGCGGGGAGAAGGATCCCAATCAGCAACGCGATGATGGCAATGACCACCAGCAACTCGATGAGCGTAAAGCCCGGGGAGGTCCGCGGCAACGACGGCTTGATTGACTTAGTTCTCATGAGACTTCTTCTCCACGTTGCGAGCATCTGGAACATTGCACGGAGAGATCAACGGACAGACTTCCCGGGTGAGGGCTCAAAACACCTGCGCCCTTTTTGGCTTCTCGCCATTGGTTCGTACCACGCCCTTGTTCAAGTCCTCGACAGCAGTGTCTTTCCTCGCTCCCACAAAGTCTTTGACCTGAGGCAGATAACGATCTGGGATAGTCCACTTCCCGTCTTTGCCGTCCACTGGAAAGACCGACAACTGGCCGGTCCCCGGGTTTTTGGCGGGGTAGAGGACAGCCTTCCCCGATGGGAGGGGGGAATCGAAAAGTTCGCCGGTCACGACATCCACAACCGTCACGCTCTCGGCGATCAGGAGAACTTTGCTGTCATCGTTCAGCTCGCGATAGACGGAGACGCTTAGCACGACCACTCCGAGAACCAAAACCCCGATGTGCCATGGACGGAGCTCGCTCATTCCCGCTGTCTCCTTCTAACGAACATCCGCTGGTCGTTCGAACATCGCCGTTATTTCGCTTCGCGCAGATCGTTTCCCGTCAGGTTACCTACGCGCGCCAAAGGGTACCCGTAAGATTCCGAACCACTTTCTAGCCTGCAATCCGGTAATCTTCAACTTTCCGAGACCACCTTTATGCTTTCCTAACAATTCAAAGGTCGCACGACTTCCAAACAAATAACGTACTAAATACTTTGTACGTTCTACGATCGGGTCGCCAGCCCCATGGTTGTCATGGCACTCGCCGCCGTTTGGCCGCTCCGCACTGCACCCTCCATCGTGGCTGGCCAACCGGTTCGTGTGAAATCACCGGCCAAAACCACGCCAGATGAGAGCACCCCCGGCAGCGGACGGTGTTTCTCGAACCCCGGAGTCGCGGCGAAGGTGGCTCGTTTTTCCTTAACAACTTTTCCCCACGCCACCTTCGCGCTGGCCGCCTGTGGAAAACATGTTGCCAGATCCGCGTGAACCCGAGCCAGGATTTCAGCTTCTGTTTGGTCTACCCAGCTCGCGGCCCCGCTGATCACGCAGTGAACCTTGGCTCCCACGTCGTCCTTGCGGAAAACCCACTGCGTGCCGACATCCAGCAAAACCGCGTGGGGGCGGGCAATCACTGATCGATCAAAGTGCATATGCACGCCCACGATCGGGCTGTGAGTCGCGTCGGCAATCCCGGCCAGTTCGGGAGCGTTCAGCAGTGCCCGGGCCCGATCCATGGGCAACGCGCACACCACGCAGTCGGCTTCGAGGCGCTCATCGCGGGAGGTCAGCACAAAGTCGGCGCCGATCTCTTGTGCTGAGACCCCCAGGCGCACCAAGCTGCCGGCCCGGGCGAGCTCATCCATCGCGGCGTCGTAGAGCCTCACCAAAGGCACCTTGGGCACGCCGATCCGGCCGGCGTCGGCCCCCGCCATGAACCCGTCGCGGAAGACCTTGCACGACAAGCTCGCGGCCACTTCGTCGGGGTCGAGGTTGCAGGCGCTGATGACGATCGGGTCCCAAAAGCGACGACGCGATTCCTCGGTCTGGTCAAGGCTTCGCAGCATGTCGCCAAACGTCGCATCCTGCCATTGCTCATCATCCGCGAACCGGATGGCGGCCATCGCCCGCCCGATGGCGAGCTTGGAAGCGACCCCGAGAAACCCACACCCTAGAAAACTCTCGGTGTAGTGGAGCGGGGCGGGGAAGATGCCGGGCTTGAGAATGCTCTCTCTGCCCCCAGGCAACACCCAGTACTGCTCGCTGTACCAATCAAAATCGTCCAAGACCCCAAGTCGGCGGCAAAACTCCAGATACTCCGTGCAGCACCCGAGCGCCACATGCTGGCAGTTGTCCAGGGTTTCGCCGGTGACGGCGTCGGTGAACGAGGTTGCCCGCCCGCCCAGGCGACGCTTGGCTTCGAGCAGCGTGACTCGGACGCCGGCGTCTGAGAGGGACAAGGCCGCGGCGATCCCCGCCAGCCCGCCCCCCACCACCAACGCGGTACGCGGGCGAATCACTCCGACTGCTCCCATGGGCGTCCGAGCTTGGATTGCAAGGCGATGGCGAGCTTGCGCGGGGTAGAGATTGATGCCGGGCGTAGGTCCACAGCCCGGGAGGGCTGAGCCTCGACCAGCCCGAGGACACCCCGGTAGATCTCGCTCATGGTCCAGAGCACCCCTGCGCACGCGGGATCGATAAGACTCTCGAGCCCGCGTGAGGCGGCAAACTCCTGGCGGGCGATGGCGGCCATTTCGGCGACCAGGGCGGCACAGGCACCGGGCTTCTCCCACTTCAGAAGCTGGGCGGGGGCAAGCCCGTGAGCGGCGAGGAGTTGGCGGGGGACGTAGGTCCGGGGCGGGTCCATGCGGGCGTCAACCCCGATATCGCGGAGGATGTTGACCATTTGGAATGCGCGGCCGCGGGTATCGGCCATGGTCAGCGCGCGGGTCCGATCAACCCCTGGTCGCAGACCCCAGACGGCGACCGAAAAGAGGCCGACAACGCCCCCGACGCAGTGCCGGTAGTCGTCGAGTTCGTGGGAAGCCTCGTAGCCGGTGTGGGAAAGATCTTGGCGCAACCCGCGCAGCATTCCCTCGACCCAGTCCGGGGAGATCTGGTAGCGGCGCAGGGTGTCGGCGAAGGCAGGCCAGAACTCGGACTGCGGCACGGCGTCGGCGTCGTCCGGGGAGGAGGCGACGCGGAGGCTGATGTTCGCGAAGCGCTGAAACTCGCCCACCACGTCGTCGCCGGCGTTGGGGGTGTCGGCAATGTCATCACCCAGACGCATCCAGGCGTAGACGCTGTACATGGCAGAGCGGCGCGGCTCTGGGGTCAGGCGAAGCCCGTAGTAGAAGTTTTTGGCGTGCTCTCGCACGATTCGATGGCAGTAATCGAAGGACATGGCGGCAACGTCAGTCTGCATCGGGCCGGTTGTCTGAGCCGCTACGTTCATGCATCCTCCATGAGCAGGCGGAAGTGTTCTCGCACCAAGAGTGCGAGCCTTGCTGAGGTGCTGACCTTGGGTCGCTTCACCAGCACATCCGCCTTTGCCCGTCGCACCAGCGCGAGCACTTTTTTTCCACCCGCTGCGAACAGCCGCACGGGCCCGATCACACTCCGACCCGGGCCGCCTTCCAGCATGGGGATGAGCTGGTCGCCGGCCCGGAACAGCGCCTCGGTACGTTGGAGCAGAGGCTCGACTGCCCCTTCGTACACTCCTGGGGGAAAGCCTTGGCCCCCACGCACCGCCCGGTTTAGGTCGTCAAACGACAACCCGATTTCCGGAAGAGGAAGGTATACACGATCTCGCTCCAACAAATCACGGGCGACATCTTGCCAGAAGTTGATGAGTTGCAGGGCGGTACAGGTGGCGTCAGAGGCCGCCAAGAGGGTGCCTGGACCATGAACCCCTGCGATGGCCAGCACGAGGCGTCCGACCGGGTTGGCACTGCGGGTTGAATAGTCCTCAACCTGGGCCAAGGTCTGATATCTCGTGACAACTTGGTCTTGTCGGAACGCATCCAGCAGATCAAAGAAGGCATCGAGAGGTAGGTTGCAGTGCCGGATGGAATGGCCCAGCGCGACAAAGACGGGGTGCGAAGCCTCGCCCTGGGCGCAGGCTTCCAGTTCTTTTCCCCAGGCATCGAGCAGATACAGCGAGCGCTCGCGAGCCTCGGGACCGGAGCCGGTTTCGTCGGCCAAGTCATCCGACCAGCGGCAGAAGGCATAGACCGACGCGAAGTGGGGCACAAGGTGCTCGGGCACAAGGCCGGTGAGGACGCTGAAGTTTTCTTTGAAGCTGGTGGCCAGTGCGCGGACGTACTCCCCGGCCTGGGATTCATCGCAGCCCCGGGG